>JAYVXL010000639.1:0-4279 GCA_043785185.1 Myxococcales bacterium | reverse complement strand
CGCCGCAGGTGAAGCATTTCGGAAAGCGCGGCACCGGCGACCGCATCAAGGCCGGCATGATCTTCACCATCGAGCCGATGGTGAACATCGGCCGGTGGGAGGTCGAGGTCGACCCAAAGGACAAGTGGACGGTCACGACGGTCGACGGCAGCCTCTCGGCCCAGTTCGAGCACACCGTCGTCGTCACCAAGACCGGCTGCGAGGTGCTCACGCGCCGGGCCAAGCCGCTGCGCATGAGCGAGAACGTCTCGCTCCTCTTCGGCTGACGTCGGCGGAGCGCCCGTGCTAGGTCGGGGGGCGTGCCGCTCACCCTCGCCGAACAGACGCGACTCCGGCCGTACGTCTCGAATCTCGAGGGCGACGTGTTCGCCCTCGCCGGTCTGCCCGAAGAGGTCATCGCCGTCCTCTTCGCGTACTACTCGCGCAGCAAGGACGATCTGCGGACGAACCTCGCGCGGCTCCTGGCCGACCAAGAGATCGAGCTGACCGAAGGCAGCAACGCTCCGCCGGTCTTCAAGCTGGCGTCGGAGAAGGCGAAGGCCTTCCACGAAAAATGGGTCGTCGGGTACGGGCACCAGTCGGTCGCCGAGCACGCGGTCGTGCACCTCGCGATCGAGAACGTGAGCATCGTGACGTCCAAGCTCATCGAAGACCTGCGCCTCGCCTCGTACACCGAGAAGAGCACGCGCTACGTCCAATGGGGCGAGGACAGCTTCCACCCGCTGCCCGACATCGAAGGCCGCCTGGGCACGCTCTACCGCGACACCTGCCGGGGCCTCTTTCGCGCGTACCTCGATCTGGTCCCGCGCGTGGAAGCGGAGATGAAGAAGCGCCACGCGCGCGGCGAGAAACAGACGGAGGCCGGGTACGGCGCGCAGATGAAGGCCAAGACCTTCGATCTCCTCCGCGGCCTCTTGCCCGCGGGCACGAAGACGAACCTCGGCTTCACCGCGAACGCGCGCGCGATCGAGATGCTGCTCTCGAAGATGCTGACGAGCCCGCTCGCCGAGGCGCGCGCCGTCGCGACGGCGATGCACAAGGAGAGCGGCCACGTCGCGCCGACGCTCGTGAAGTACGTGGCGCCGAACCCGTACCGCGCTGGGCTCCGCGACGCCGTCCCGCGCCTCGCCGCGGCCGCGGGCCTCTCCGGCTCCGACGAGGGCGAGAGCACCGAGGAGTACGGCCAGGCGGTGCGCCTGCTGCGCTACGACGCAGACGCCTTGCAGCGCGTCGTGCACGCGCTCTGCTACGAGGGCTCGGACGCGCAATGGAATGCGTCGGGCCTCACGTCGAGCATCGGACGGACGACGAGCGCGAAGTTGGAGCAGCTCGTCCGCGCCGTCATGGAGCCGCGCGGAAAGTGGGACCCGGCGCCGCGCGCGTTCGAGGCCGCGACGCTCGCGTTCGAGGTCTCCGTCGACTACGGCGCGTTCCGCGATCTGCAGCGCCACCGCATGCTCTCGCCGTTCACGCAGCGCCTCGGCTGCTGGCTCGGCGCCGAGGTCCCCCCGGAGCTCGACGACATGCCGGGCATCGGCGAGGCCTTCCGAGGCGCGCTCGAGACGGCGGAGGCCGCGTGGCAGCAAATGGCGCCGTCGCTGCCCTACGAGGCGCAGTACGTCGTCCCTCTCGCGTATCGCCTCCGCACCGTCTGGCAGATGAACTTGCGCGAGCTGTTTCACATGGTGGAGCTAAGGAGCGCGCGCGAAGGCCACCCGAGCTACCGCCGCGTCGCGCAGCAGATGTACCGGCAGTCGGTGCAGGCGCTGCCGTGGCTCAAGGAGCTCATCCGCGTCGACTTGAACGACTACGCGCTGACGCGAAAGCCTTAGGGGCCCGTCCCCGAACGGGGACGGGCCCCTAAGGTAACGGGTCTAGTGGGGACCTCCGGTCCCCTCCGCGCGGAGCGCGGAGGCCTCCCCCGTTCGCTTCGCGACGTCGTGCGAAGCACGACGGAGGAAGGAGCGGCGTGAACGCCACCGGTCGAGGCTCACGCACATGTCTCGCCTTCTCGCGCGTAGCGCGAGGTGCCGAAGGCAAGTGTGGGGAGGCTCGTCGCAAAGCGACCGAGGGGCCGGAACGGCCCACCTGGGTGAAGGCTGAGAGCAGCGACGGCCCCGAGGCGCGCGTCGGCGTCACCCGCCGGCACGACGGTGACTCCGTCAAGCTCTCAGCGCACCGCGAGCATCTCGACCGCGGCCTTCTTCGCCGCGTCGCCGACCTTCACCCCGCCGATCATGCGCGCGAGCTCGAGGACGCGCTCCTTTTCGCCGAGGCGGTGCACCGTCGTCGTCGTGCGGCCCTTCGACTCGTGCTTGCCGACGACGTAGTGCGTGTCGGCGAGGGCGGCGATCTGCGGGAGGTGCGTGACGCACAGGACCTGCCGGTGCTTCGCGATGTCCTTGATCGACCGGCCGATGACCTCCGCGACGGCGCCGCCGACGCCGGCGTCGACCTCGTCGAACACGTACATGCCGGCGGGCCCCTGCTCGGCGAGGACGCGCTTCAGCGCCAGCAGCGCGCGCGACAGCTCGCCGCCGCTGGCGATCCGCCGGAGGGGGCGCGGCTCCTCACCGCGGTTCGGCGCGATGAGGAACTCGACGCGATCGGTGCCCGACACCCCGAGGCGCGCGCCGGGCGCGACGTCCACGATCACCCGCGCGCGCCCCATGCCCAGCAGGCCGAGCTCGCGGCCGATCGCGTCGGCGAGCCGCTCGGCGGCCGCGCGCCGCTTCTTCGACAGGGCCGACGCGTCGCGCGCGGCCTCGTCGTGCAGGCTCCCGTGCTTCTCGTCGAGCAGCGCGACGCGGTCCTGCGCCTTGCCGAGCGCCTCGAGCTCGCGCGCGAGCTCCTCGCGGTGGGCGGTGAGCTCGTGGGTCGACGGGCCGTGCTTGCGTAAGAGCTTCTGGAGGCGGAAGAGGCGCTCCTCGACCTCCGCGAGGCGAGCGGGGTTCGACTCCACGCCGTCCGCGTAGCGGCCGAGCGCGCGCGCCGCGTCCACGAGCTCGGTCCGCGCGGACGCGACGACGCACGCAAGCTCGGCGAGCGACGCGTCCAGCTCCGCCGCCCCCTCGAGCTCGCCGGCGATGCGCGCCAGCTCGTCGCAGATGGGGCGCGCACCCTCTGCACCTTCGCAGAGGCGAGACTCCGCGCGTCGCGTCGCCTCCGTCAGCCGGCCGGCGTGCTTGAGGCGCGCGCGCTCGACGTCGAGCTCCGCCTCCTCGCCGGGGAGCGGCCGCACGTCGTCGATCTCCTTCAGCTGGAACGCCAGGAAGTCCTCGCGCTCCACCCGCCCGCGCTCCGCCGCGCGCGCGGCCTCGAGCTCGCGCGCGACCTCGCCGAGCGCCTCGACCTGCGCACCGAGCGCCGCGCGCGCCGCGTCGAGCTTGCCGAACGCGTCCAGGTAGCCGAGGTGCGTCGCCGGATCGGTGAGGCTCACGCTCTCGTGCTGCGACGCGATGTCGCAGAGCTCCGGCGCGAGGTCGAGCAGCTGCGCCGCGGTGCAGAGCCGGCCGTTCAAGAAGGCGCGGCTCCGGCCCTCGGCGTGGACGACGCGGCGGACGACGAGCTCCTGCTCGCTCGGCACCCCCGCCGCCTCGAGCTTGGCCGCGAGAGATGAGCCGGGCGGCACCTCGAAGAGCGCCTCGACCTCCGCCTCTTTTTGCCCATTGCGAACGAGATCAGGGCGAGCGCGGCCGCCAAGGACGAGCCCGACCGCGTCGACCAGCATCGACTTCCCCGCCCCCGTCTCGCCCGTGAGCACATTGAAGCCCGGCCCGAGCTCGAGCACGAGCTCTTCGATCAGAACCAGGTTACGGACCGTGATCTGAACAAGCATTCAGGTACGATGCCTGAACGAATGTCACTCTGCAACTCCCTTGACGGATTTGTTCCGACTTCATTACCCTCGCCGCTCCAGCAGGAGGCTCGCGAGGCATCTCCGCCCTTCCCGCCCTTCCCCCCTCGCCGTGCTCGCCGTGCGCCGCATGCCCCCGAAACCCCAAAAAAACCCGCCCCCTGCGAAGAAGAAGCCCTCGGCGCCCGCGCCGGAGCCCCCGCCCAAGCCCCTGACGATGGAGGAGCGGACGGCGATGCTCGAGGCGCGCCTTCAAAAAGCGGATCCAGCATTCCAGGCTAACTATCGGGAAAACTTGGATATGTCGTGGATCTACCACGACAGCGCCATCGAGGGCGTGGTCTACACTTTTCAAGAGCTTCGGACCGCGACCGATCCCACCGCGACGGTCGTGGCCGACTCGAGCATGCAGCCGGTCTGCGA
>JAYVXL010000638.1:0-4282 GCA_043785185.1 Myxococcales bacterium | reverse complement strand
GCAGAGCGCGTAGGCGAAGTTCGGGCCGTAGGCGATCGTCCCCTTGTAGCGGCTTATGGCCTGCAGCCACGTGACTGGGCGCTTCAAGAAGAGGAGCGGCGGCAGAAAGACGCACGGGATCTTCCTGACGAGCGGTGACAGCACGAAGCCGATGAGTCCCATGTCGTGGTAGAGCGGCAGCCACGACACGCCCACGTCTTCGTCCCTCGCGTGGAGGCCGTCCTCCATGATGCACTTCACGTTGCGCGCGAGATTTTCGTGCGTCAGCGCCACGCCCTTGGGGCGAGACGTCGAGCCGCTCGTGAACTGCAGAAACGCGACGTCGTCCATCCCGATCTTCTCGGGGCGCAGCGCCTCCATGGACTCGCGGATCGCCTCGACGGCGACGACCTGCTCGAGCGCCGGGCACGCGGCCTGGACCGTGCCCAGCATGCGCTTGATCTTGGCGCTCGTGACCAGCGCGCGCGCGCCGCTCTTCGCGACGATGTGACGCGTGTTGTCGAGATAGCCCTGCAGCAGCCCGAGGCCGAGGGGCGGGTAAATGGGCACCGGGATGATGCCGGCGCGGATCGCTCCGAAGAAGCAGAGAACGAAGTCCTCGTTCGCAGGCAAAATGAGCGCGACGCGATCGCCCTTCCTCAGGCCGAGCGCCTGCAGCGCGCCGCCGTACCGTGCGCTCGCCCGCTCGACCGCCGTGTACGAGAACGAGGCCCCGCTCGCCGCCGTCGCCTGCGCGGTGCCCGGCACGCCCTCCTCGGGGATGAAGTGGAAGCCGCGCGATGGGTCGACCTTGGCGGCGTCCTCCACGGCTTGGGCGAGCGTGATCAGCACGGGCATCCGAGGCGATTTAGCAGAGCCGTGACGGAGTCACAAAACCCCGCGCGACGTGGGCCGCTTTTCTCCGAAAATGTTGTAAGACGCTGCCCACCGATGAACCCCCTCCTCATGCGCGCGCGCGCGGGCTACGCGAGGCTCGCGACGACCCTCCTCGTCGGGCTCGCCGTCCTGGTCGTCTCGAGCGAAGCGCGCGCGTACTCATGGATGCTGCGCCACGGTTACACGGCGTGCGCGCAGTGCCACGCCGATCCGTCGGGAGGTAGCTTGCTCACGCCGTACGGACGCGCGCAGGGCGAGATCCTCTTGCGGACGCCGTACGGAACGCGCGCGGAGGACTGGGAGCCCGGAAAAACGGGCGAGTTCGCGTTCGGCGTGCTGCCTTTGCCCGAGCAGCTCCTGCTCGGTGGGGACGTGCGCGGCCTCGTGCTGCAGAGCCAGACGAGCCTCCCGGACCCGCTGCCGTCGCCGCCCAAGGTGAGCCGGTTCATCTTGATGCAGGCCGACCTCCAGGCGCAGGTCACGATCGATCGGTTCCGCGCGAACGGGAGCGTCGGGTACGCGTACGATGGCGCGCTCGCCGCGTCGGTGACGCGCGGCGCAGCCCAGTCCGCGCGGCTCGTGTCGCGCACGCACTGGGTCGGCGTCGACCTCGGCGAGGACAAGCAGGTCCTCGTGCGCGCAGGGCGGTTCAACCTGCCATACGGCCTCCGCCATATCGAGCATACGATGTGGGTCCGCTCCGTGACGCGCACGGACATCAACGCGGCGCAGAGCCACGGCGCCTCCGTCGCATACAACGGCGCCGGCCTGCGCGGCGAGCTGATGGCCATCGCCGGCAATTTCCAGCTGCGGCCCGACGCGTTCCGCGAGCGCGGCTACTCCGCCTACCTCGAGTACGCGCCGTACGAGAAGCTCGGCGTCGGCGCGAGCAGCCTCATCGTGCACTCCGACACGGACCTGAAGCTCTCGACCCCCATCTGGCGGCACGCGCACGGCCTCTTCGCGCGGTTCGCGCCGATTCATCAGGTCGTGCTCCTCGCGGAGAGTGATCTGCTCGTGCAGTCGCAGCCGCCGGCGGCCCCGAACTCCCACCGCACGCAGATCGGCACGGCGAGCTTGCTCCAAGCGGACGTCGAACCGATCCAGGGCGTACATGTCCTCGTGGCGGGCGAGATGCTCGACCAGGAGCCGGCGCGCGGGCCGCCGTCCTACGGCGTCTGGGGCGGCGCGCAGTGGTTCTTCGCGCCGCACGCCGACGTGCGCGTCGACGCCGTGTACCAGGCGACGCCCATCGGCGGCGGCCAGTCCGCGGGCACCGCCAGCCTCCTCGCCCAATTTCACGTTTACCTGTGAGGCCCGCCCATGCGAACGCTCCAACTCCTCACCGCTTCCGTTGCCCTCGCGCCGGCGCTGTTGCTCGTGCTGCTCGTGCTGCTCGCCGCGCCCGCGCGCGCGTCGAGCTTCTACCCCGGTGAAGTGCAGTCGCACGTCGGCGCCAAGAGCCTGCCCGCGTGCACGCTGTGCCACAAGACGCTGCTCGGTGGCTTCGGCACCGCCACCCAGCCGTTCGGCGTCTCGGTCCGGGCGCACGGCGGCGTCGCGCAGAGCGCGAGCGCGCTCGACGCCGCGCTCGACAAGATGGCCGCCGACGGAACGGACAGCGACGGCGACTGCGTGGGGGACATCGCCGAGCTCAAGGCGGGCACCGATCCGAATAGCAGCGCCGACAACCCGGGGGCCTGCGGCGACGCCGGTCCGCGCCCCGGCGGCGGCCCCGTCTCCGCCACGCCGATCCCGGAGTACGGCTGCGCGATGACGACGTCGCCCGTGGAGGAGGGGCCTGCGCCCTTCGCGCTCGGCGCGGCGCTCGTGGCGTGGGTCGTCCTGCGTCGCCGGAGGGCGTGATAGCGTCTCTCCTTTCATGGGTGAGCCGAAGGTCCGCGTCATCCTGAACCCGACGGCGGCGTCGGGCCGCGCGCTCGGGAAGGCCCGCGCGATCGAGGCGGCGCTCCGGCGCTACGATTTGACGAGCGAGATCGTCCTCACGCGCGCGCGCGGGCACGCCGCCGAGCTGGCGCGCGCTGCGGCGTCCGACGGCGTCGACGTGGTCGCGATCGCGGGCGGCGACGGCACCATCCACGAGGTGATGCAGGCGTACGTGTCGCCCGCCGGCGAGGCGGTGGCCGGGCCGGATCTCGCGCTCCTCCCGTGCGGGACCGGCGCCGACTTCTCGAGGTCGTTCGGGATGAGCGGCGCGCTCGACGAGGCGGTCGCGCGCATCCGCCACGGCGCGCGCCGGCGTGTGGATCTCGGCGTCCTTCGCTACGTGGACCACAACGGCGCAGACGCGGTGTGCGCGTTCGTCAACGTCGCGGGCTTCGGTCTCGCCGGCCAGGTGGACGCCGCCGTCCACGGCACGCCCAAGTGGCTCGGCGGCCGCGCCTCGGCCGTCGTCGGGACGCTGCGCGCGCTGGCCAGCTACAAGAACGCGAGCGTGCGCGTGAAGATCGACGGCGCCGCGTGGCACGAGGGGCCGATGGTGACGCTCGCCATTGCCAACGGCCGCTACTTCGGGGGCGGCATGATGATCGCGCCGCACGCCGACCTGACCGATGGGCGCCTCGAGGTCGTGATGCTCGGCGATCTTCGTCGGCGCGAGCTCCTCGGTCTGACCGCCAAGATCTACCGCGGCGCGCACCTCGCCGCCGACGGCGTGCGGGCCGGCAGCGGCGCCGCCGTCGAGGCCGAGGCGGTGCATCCCTGGGCGACGGTGCTCGTCGACGTGGACGGCGAGCAGCCGGGCAAGCTCCCCATCCGGGCGAGCCTCGTCAAGGGCGCCCTCACGTTCCGCATGTGACGGCCCCGCCCGCGCCCCCTAAAAATCCCTGCGATCCTGCCTTTGACAAACCGCGCCCGCTCGCGAGATGATCCGCCCATGCCGCTCATCGAGACCGAAGAGGCCGCCCGTCGCCTGGCGCGCGCCATCGCGAGTGACCTGTCCCTCTACAACGAAGAGAAGATCGTCAACGGTGTGACGAACGACAACCTCTTCGCGACGCTCGCCGAGGAGATCGAGGAGGGCCGCGCGCTCTTCAAGCGCCGCGTGTCGCCGGAGCTCTACCCGAAGAACTATTACGACCGCGCGCTCGTCGACATCCTCATCAAGGCCAAGGGACACATCAAGAGCAAGCTCTGGTAGCGGGCGTCGCGCCCGTCGTTCGCACGGTGCCGCGCGACGGGGCGGGGCAGCGGCTCGACCGCTTCCTCGCGGGTGCGCTCGCCGACTTGCCGCAGCCGCCGTCGCGCTCGGAGCTGCAGCGCTGGATCGAGCACGGGCGCGTCACGGTCGGGGGCGCGCCCGCGCGGGCGGCCGACAAGGTGCGGGCGGGCGCGGAGATCGTCGTCGTCCCCGAGGCGCCGCCACCCACGACGGCGCAGCCCGAGA
>JAYVXL010000637.1:0-4283 GCA_043785185.1 Myxococcales bacterium | reverse complement strand
CCGTGCCGACGTGCCGGACCTCCTCCCAGCGGCGCGACGCGGTCGAGACGATGTCGACCGACGCGGCCGAGACGACGTCCACGAGGTAGCGACCGTTGACCCGCCACCCGGCGGTCGGGCTCGTGACCGTCGCGGCGACCGTCGGCGAAACCACGAAGACGTGATCGGTGTCGGCGTACGACGACAGCTCGCTCGACGCGCGGGCCGTGACCGCGCTCGCGGCTGCCGGGGGCGCTGCGACCTCGGCGGGCCGGTCCTCTGCGTGCGCGCGCCGGGCGGCCCCGGCGAGCAGGAGGAGCCCGAATCCCGCGGCGCGCGCCCGCGACACGCCGCGCGTCAGTTGCATCCGCACCCGCCGCCTGCGGACAGGCCTCCGCCCATCGCGCCTTCGTGGATCGCGTGGACGTGGTCCTCGCCGACGCCGCCGAGCTCGCCCATCGTCATCGTCGGGTGCGCGAGGATGCCACGCTCGTACGGCGCGACGCGCGCGCACGCCGCGAGCGTAGCGACCATCAGGAGAAGGGTAGGGCGCGCAAGCTTCATGGGCTCTAACGATGAGATGCTCCTGCCGCGAGGCACGTTACGGGCAGACCGCCGCGCCGCCGCGCAGGTGCGGGCGTTCGGAGCGGATGGCGTCGCATTCGGGGTCGCACGAGGCTGAGCCTGGCCCGCACCGTGCGAGGAGGTTGCCGTCCGGCGGCGGACAGACGGGAGGCAGCATCACGCAGACGCCGGGCGCGTCGTCCGAGCCGCGTGGGCAGCGGTCCGCCGAGGGGAAGACGCGCGCGCACGACGCGCCGGGCACCGGGCACGCGGCCGCGCCACCGCCGCACGTCGCGGCTCCCGGTCCGCAGTAGCCGAGCGCGCTCGCGGTTACTCCGGTCTGCTTGCGCAGGCAGTCGTTCCAATACGTGACGCCATCGCAGCCGCACACCGGCGTTCGCGCCGCGTCGCACACGGCGGGGCGCGACTCGCAATGCCCCGTCGGCTCGTCGCACGTATCGCGGAGGCAGAGGCCGCCTCTGCAATCGTCGTCGTTCACGCAGCGACGCCTCTCGCCGCCGCCATCGCGGTGGGGCGGCAGCGTCGCGACGACGACGTCGGTAGCGGAGCAGGCGCCGGCGAGCGCGGCGCCGACGAGCGCCGAGAGTCCGAGCGCGAAGGCGCGCGTGCGGGTCACGGCGGCGCCGCCGCCGCTGGCGCGTACGGGAGCTCGCCGACGATGTTGAAGGTGAAGCCGAGCAAGAGCGCCGGGCGCACACGCCACGGCGCGAAGAGCACTTCCGTCTGCGCACCCTCGGCGACGACGAAGCGGTGCGGTGACAAATCGATGTCCGTCGAGAGCGCGAAGAGCAGATCGGCGCTCGTCCCAACGGCGACGTGGGCGGCGAGCATCGCGCCGAGCACCGGGGAAGCGTCCGCGCTCGCGGCGCCGAGGCGGCCCGTCGGCAGGCCCGCCGAGTTGGCGCGCGGCTGCGTCCACATCACGTCGAAGCCGCCCTGCGGGCCGCCCTCGATGAACCAGCGCTCGCCGCCGACGAGGCGCAACGCCGGCGCGAGGCGCAACGCCACCGCTTTCGTGTGGACGTCGACGAGGTGGCCGCGGACGTCGAATGCGACGTGATAGGTACCGACGAGCCAGACCGCCGGGCGCCAAGGGCCGCGGCCGAGCGCCGCGCCCGCGAGCCCGCCGCCGCCGACGACCCCCTCCGCGCCAGCGCCGAATGCGCGCCCGCCGAAGAAGCCGCCGGCGTCCACGCTCCAACGCGCCGCCTCGGCGCGCGGCGCCGGTGGCGACGACGGCGGCGCGGGCGGTGGCGCGGCCGCGGGCGCGGGAGGCCGCGCGCGCCGGCGCTCCTGGTCGGCGAGCTCCTCGACCGACGCCTGGATGATGTGCGCGAGCTCCTCCACGACGATCGCCGCGGATCGGTCGCGCTCGACGCTGCGGCGCGCGACCACACGGCCGGTTCGCCCAGCGACGATCGCCAAGCTCGCGCGCGCGGCACGGAGGTCGACCCACGCGGTCGCGAGCTCCAGGCCGCTGCTCTCGGTGAGGGCGCCGGGCGTGTCGAGGTCGAGGCGCTCTGCGCGGCTGGTCTCGAGGGTCAAATCGAGGCGCGCGACGAGCTCGCGGACGGACGCTTCGAGCGCGCCAGAGGACTCTCCGTCGTCGCCCGCGATCACGAGGCGTACCATCTGCCGCGGCCCGGCTTCTGCCGCCGGTGTGCTTACCGCGCCATCGGCGCGCGCGACGCGTGGGGCGCCGAGGCAGGCGACCGCGCCCAGGAGCACCAGGCGCGACACCCCGAGCGCGCTGCTCACCGAGGCCCGAGCTCCTCCAGCCGCCCGTGCGCCCGCGCGGCGTGGATGGACTGCGGGTAGCTCGTGAGGAGCGTCGACCATGCCGCCCGCTCGTCTGTCGCGCGGCCGAGCCGGTCGAGCGCGCGCGCGCGACCGACCATCGCCTCTTCGCGCAGCGCGCCGTCGCCGCCGCGCAGGTAGGTCTCGAACAGCGGCAGCGCGCCTGCCGCGTCGCCATCGTCGAGCAAGAGTCGGCCGAGCGCGACGCGGGTGGCGTTCGCTTCCGGCGCAGACGGGTGCCGCGCCAAGAGGTCGCGGTAGAGCGACGCCGCGCGTCCGTGCTCGCCGTGGCGCCGCGCGTCGTTCGCGCTCCCAAAGAGCGCCGCCGCGCCGCCCGAGTCGGACGGCGGCTCGCCGGCCGGCGGCGCGACCGGGTGCGAGGGGAACACCGACGAGGCGCCCGTCGTCGCGGCGTTCCCGCGCGCGTCGGCGCCGCTGGCCGCCTGCGCGGCGGCGTGCGGCAGCAGCAGGCCCGGGCTCGGATGCGATGCCGGCGCGATCGGCACGGGCGCGATCGGCGTGGCCGCGCGCGGCGCATCGAGCGCCGCAGCGGTATCGGCCGTCGTCGCGCGCGCCGCGGCAGGCGCGCGCGGCGACTCCGTGGGCGGTGCCGCGCGCGTCGGCGTCACGCGCGTCGGGGTCGGCGCGAGGAGTGACCACACGCCGGTCACGCGGGTCGCCCCTGCCACGCCGGCCAGCATCAACGCCGCGGCGATGAAGAACGCCACCCGCAGCCGCTGACGCGGGCGAACGCTCGGCCGCGGCGTCGGCGCCGGGGTCTCGGGCGCGGCCGCCGCCTTCTTCTCGAGCGCCCGCGCGACGAGCAGCGAGCCGTCGTGCGCCGGCATGTCCGCCGCGAGCTCCTCGGCGAAATCGGCGCGCGCTTCCCGCTCGAGCCGGCACGCCGAGCAGCGCGAGAGGTGCGCGTCCAGCAGCGCGCGATCCCTCGGCGTGATCGCGCCCCGCGCCTCGCGATCGAGCAGATCCTCGGGGTGCAGATCGGCGACGCTCACGCGTCCTCCTCGAGCCCGAGCTCGTCGGCGAACGCCGGGTTGGCCTCGATGCGCTTCTTCAGCGCTTGCTTCGCGATGCGGAGCCGGCTTCGCACGGTGTTGACCGGCGCGCCCGTCGCCCTCGCGACCTCATCGAGCGACCACCCGAGCACGAAGCGCAGCGCCATCGACTCGGCCTGCTCGTCCGGGATGTCCTCGAGCAGCTCGCGGATCATCGTTCGCCGCCGCGCGGCGCGCAATCGGTCGGACGGCAGCAGGCGCGTGCAGGTCAGCTGATCGGCGTCGACGCCGTCGTCGCGCCGCGACTCCAGCCTGCGCGCGCGCTTGCGGGCCGCGACGGCCGTGCGCACCGCGATGCGGGAGCCGTACTGCACAGGCTCGCACTCGCCACGGAAGCTCGGGAGCGCTTGTACGAGCGCGATGAGCGACTGCTGCACCACGTCGTCCGCATCGGGATGCCGCGCGCCGAGGACCGCATGGACGACACGCGCCATGCGGGGCGCGACCGCTTCGAGCAAGCGCCGCGTGGCGGCCACATCCCCCGCGGCGGCCGCGCGCGCCAACTCGACCGCGGCGCTCGGCGGCCGGGGCGGCTCCGTCCGCTGGAGAGCCACGTCGTTTGCGGGCGTGGGCAGGTGCGCGGCCATTCGTTCCCTAAGGTGGAAGCATAGGGCTGAAAGCGATCACGCGCGGCGGTGACTCCTCGCTTCGGCCCCGCGCAAGTTGGGCGAGACCAGAAAGTCGCTCGCCCCCGCGACATGAGAAACATTCATTATGTCCGCATGTTAGACGTCGACCAAGAGTCGGAGTCGACGTCCCCCAGGGCGAGCCGCCCCGGCGGAAATGGGCGACCGTGGCCCGCCTTTACAAAACCTTTCATGTCCGGCTTGATCCGAGAGCCGAGCCGCC
>JAYVXL010000636.1:0-13441 GCA_043785185.1 Myxococcales bacterium | reverse complement strand
ATCAGAATCTCCCCCACCTCGGCGAGCCGCCGCACGTCGTGCACGTCGCTCGCGAGCTCGGGGACGCGCACGATCGGCACGTCGCCCGCCTTCGCCTTGCCCGCCAGCGCGCGCACGTGGAGCGCGTCGAGCTGCGCGAGCTTCACTTGATCCTGGTGGGCGCGGACGAGGCGCTCCGGCGCGTCGTCTTCGAGCGCGAGCCCGCTGGCCATCACCGCCCCGCGCGCCTCCGCCTCCGTGACGCCGCTCGCCGCGTGCGCCGGCGGCAGGTGGAATCGGTTCACGACGAACGCGCCGCGCGGCATGCGGTGCTCGAGCAGGCGGTCCGAGAAGAACAGGACCTCCTGGATGCTCATCGGCGCTGGCGACGTGACGAGCACGAACGCGACCTCAGGCGCCCGGAGCGCGGTCTGCACGAGCTTCGCGCGCTCTTTGAAGCCGCCGAACAGATCGTTCAACTCGGTGATGAGCTCGGCCATCGCCTCGAGGAAGCCGCCGCCCGTGATCCTGCCGATGCCGCGCAGGATCACCGCCGCGCTCTTCGCGAGCAGGTTGAGCGAGAGCTTGCCGCTCGACTCGAACGCCTGGATGAACCAGCGCATCGCCGCGCTGTCGAGCGCGCCCATGAGCCGCTCGGGCGCGTCGAGAAAATCCAGGGCGTTCGCCGTCGGCGGCGTGTCGAGGACGATGAGGTCGTAGTTCGGGTCGTCCTTCACGGCGACGAGCTTTTCCATCGCCATGTACTCCTGCGTGCCCGCGAGCGACGTCGAGACGTACTGGTAGAGTTTGTTCGCGAGCAGCTTGTCCGCCTTCTCCTTCGTCGACGAGTACTTGAGGACGAGCTCGTCGAACGTGCGCTTCGTGTCGAGCATCATCGCGGTGAGCGAGCCTTCGAGCGGGACGCCCGCGGCCGCGAAGATCTTCGCGTCGACCACGTGGCCCGCGGTGTCCATCCGCGCGATGCCGAGCGACTCGGCGAGGCGGCGCGCCGGGTCGATCGTGAGGCAGAGCACGCGCCGCCCGGACCGCGCCGCGGCGACGGCGATCGCCGCCGCGCTCGTCGTCTTTCCCACGCCCCCTGCCCCGACCGTGATGAGCACGCGGCGGTTCTGGGTCAGGTCGGCGAGGCTCTCCGGCATGCGAGGCGGGAATTATCGCAGAACTGGACGGGCCACGAGGGCCAATCTCATTCCGACTCATCCTCGAACTCGCCCTCGGCGAGGTTGTCGAAGCGCGTGTACTCGCGCGAGAAGCGCACCTTCGCCGTCCCCGTCGGCCCGTTGCGCTGCTTGGCGATGATGAGCTCGGCGATGTTCTTCTCGACGCTCTCCGGGTTGTAATACTCGTCGCGGTAGATGAAGCAGATGTTGTCGGCGTCCTGCTCGATGGCGCCCGACTCGCGAAGGTCGCTGATCATCGGGCGCTTGCTCTTGTCCGAGCGCGTCTCGACGGCGCGATTGAGCTGCGAGAGCGCGATGACCGGCAGCTTCAGCTCCTTGGCGAGCGACTTCAGGCCGCGCGAGATCTCGCTGATCTCCTGCTCGCGCGACTGCGCCTTCTCGTTGCCGCGCATCAGCTGGAGGTAGTCGACGACGACGAGCCCGATGCGCTGCTTGCGGTTTCCCTGGTCGTCGTAGCGATCGTACTCGGCCTGCAGGCGGCGCACCTTGGCCCGGAGCTCGAGGATCGACAGACCGGGAGAGTCGTCGATCCAGATCGGCAGCCGCCCGAGCTCGCTCGCCGAGCGCGTGAGATTGTTCCAATCCTCGCGCCCGAGGTAGCCCTGGCGCACCTTGCCGACGTCGACCTTGCCCTCGCAGCACACCATACGATTGGCGATCTGCTCCCGCGGCATTTCGAGCGAGAAGACGACGCAGCCGACGCCCGGCTCCTCCCACTGCTCGTTCGGATCGTTGGCCATCTGGCGCCGCCGCGGGCGCGCGACGTTGACGGCGATGTTGAGGGCGAAGCTCGTCTTGCCCATGCCGGGGCGCGCGGCGAGGATCGTGAGGTCGCCGTCGTGGAGCCCGGCGGTCTTGGCGTCGTAGCGGTCGTAGCCGGTGGGAATGCCGGTGATCTTGTCGCCTCGGCTCGACGCGTCCTGGATCTGCTTGAAGCTGCGCTTCATGACGCTGAGCAGCTTCTCGACGGACGACGACTCCGGCGTGCGCGCGATCTCGTAGATGTTCTGCTCGGCCTTGTCGATGAACTCCTGGGCGACGCCGTAGTCGACGTAGCCTTCGGCGGCGACGCGCTGGCAGGTCAAGATCAGCTGCCGCACGCGGTATTTCTCGCGGATCGTCTGGCCGTACGAGGCGATGTTCGAGACGGCCGGCGCGACGTCGAGCAGCTGCGTCAAGTACGCCATGCCGCCGATCTGCTGGATGCGCTCGCGATCCTTCAGCCACGTGCCGACCTGGATGATGTCGACCGGCTGCGAGCGCGTGCGCAGGTCCACGGCCGCCTCGTACACGCGGCGGTGCGCCTCCGAGTAGAAGTGCTCGGGCTTAAGGAACTCGTAGACCTTGTCGAAGGCCATCGGGTCGATCATCAGCGCGGAGAGGACGGCGGCCTCCGCGTCGAGATCGTGGGGCGGCACGCGCCCCTCGATGACCGGTGGCGCCTCCACATCTTTGAAACGGGAAAAGCGCATCTTTTCCACAGGCCGACCCTCCAAATGACGAGACCCCGACGGTCGCGGCAGTGCCGTGAACCGTCAGGGCCTCAATCGTGTGACGAAAGAAAAGGCGCGGTGACTTACTTCTTCGTGACCTCGACCTTGAGGGTCGCCGTGATCTCCGCGAGGAGCTTCACTTGGATCTCGAAGGTCCCGAGCGTCTTGATCGGCTCGGCGAGGTTCATCTTCTTGCGATCGATCTCGACGGCGCCACCGGAAGCGGCCTTGACCGCGTTCTCGATGTCCTTCGCGGTGACGGAGCCGAACAGCTTGTTGTCCTCACCGACCGGGCGAGCGATCTGGATCTTGAGGGCCTCGATTTTGGTCGCGAGGTCCTTCATCTCCTTCTTGTGCTTGTCGGCCTTCGCCACGGCGACGGCCTTCTCGTGGTTCAGCCGGTTGATCTGCGCGGTCGTCGCCGGAACGGCGAGCTGACGCGGCAAGAGGTAGTTGCGCGCGAAGCCCGGGCGGACTTTCACGAGCTCGCCGGAGTCGCCGAGCTTGGCGACGTCGGCCTGGAGGATGACTTGGATCGTGGCGGGCATGGCTCTCTCCTATGTCCTTCGGCCGCTCAACCAGAGACCGTGAAGGGCAAGAGCGCGATGTTGCGCGCGCGCTTGATCGCGAGCGTGACCTTGCGCTGGTGGCGCGCGCAGTTGCCGCTGATGCGGCGGGGGACGACCTTGCCGCGCTCGCTGATGAAGTACTTCAGCGCCTGCGGGTCCTTGTAGTCGATGAGCACGGTCTTGTCCGCGCAGTACTTGCAGACGCGCTTCTTGCCGCCGCGGCGGCGGCCCGGGGCGTCGGCGTTGAGGTCCGGCGTGCGGCCGAAGTCCTTGTCGTCGTCCATCATGGCGGGGTTGCGGGTGGTCATGACTCGGTCTCCGGGGTAGGAGCGACGACGGTGCTCTTCGGCGCGGCGTCTTCCTCGGGCTCGTCGGCGAACTCGTCCTCCTCACGGCGCGGCGCGCGCGGCGCGTCGGGGCCGAGGTCGACGAGGCCGAGCGCGCGCTCACGCGACTCTTTCTCGTCCTCTTCGGCGGGCAGCTCGAGGCGGTTCCACTTGATCTCTTCGGGGTCGACCGTGATGGCGCCCGCGTCCGCGATCTCCTCGTTCGTGAGGACGGTCTGGAACTTGAGGACGGTGTCCGACAGCTTCAGGTTGCGCTCGATCTCCTGGACCAAGCCGCCCTTGCCCACGAACTTCACGTAGACGTAGACGCCCTTCTTGCTCTTCGCGACGGGGTACGCGAGGCGGCGACGGCCCCACGCTTCCACCTTGAGGAGCTTGCCGCCCTCGCGGGTGATGACCTCGGCGACGCGGTTCTGCACCTTCTCCGCGGCGTCGGCGTCGACGTCCGAGCGGAGGATGTAGATCGTCTCGTATTCTTTTGTCTTCAGCTTCTGCGCGACGCCGCGCGTCGGCAGCGCCGGGGCGCCCCCACGAACGGACACCGGTGCCGTAACTTCTGCGGTCATGATCTTCCTTTTGAACGTTGGCCCACGGGACGAACGCCCGCGAGCAAGGAATCCTCGGGAAAAGCCCCGAGGGGCGAGCTTTCTAGCACAAAGGCTCGGCCTCGCTCCTACCTTTTTTCGGACGCGGCGCGCTCGGCTAGGCTTTGCGCGGGGCGTTGCGCGGCGGCGCCTTCTGGTTGACCACGTTCATGGCCGCTTGCGGCCCCTCGAGGGCCACCTTCTTCACCGCCGCGAGCGCGCGGCCGATGACGTCCGGCAGCTCGGCGCGCTCGAGCGGGTCGAAGTCTTGGAGCACGTAGTCGGCGACGTCGCCGCGGAAGCCGGGGGGCGGCCGCCCGATGCCGACGCGCACGCGGAGGAAGTCCGGCGTTCCCATTCGTTCGATCATGCTGCGCAGCCCGTTGTGCCCCGCGTGCCCGCCGCCCGCCTTGAGGCGCACATCGCCGAACGGCAGGTCGAGCTCGTCGTGAAGGACGACGACCTCGGGCGGCTTCACCTTCAGGAACGCCGCGCACGGCTGCACGCTGTCACCCGACAGGTTCATGAACGTCATGGGCTTGAGGAGGGCGACGTCGTCCCCCTTCGTCCAGACGCCGCCGAACTTCTCGCGGTAGTCCGGCAAGCCCATCGACGTACGCAGCTCGTCGACGGACATGAACCCGACGTTGTGGCGGTTCTTCTCGTATTTTTTGCCGGGATTCCCCAGCCCAACGATGAGAAGCATCGCCATCCACCGTCCAGAGGTGCGACGCGCGGGGCGTTACTTCTTCTTCGCGTCCTTGGCCGGAGCCGCAGCCGCCGCGTCCTTCGCAGGAGCCGCACCGGCCTTCGCGTCCTTGCCCGCCGCGGCCGGAGCCGCGCCTGCGGCCGGAGCCGCGCCCGCGACTGCCGCGCCCGGAGCGCCCGGGAGCGCCGCTGCCTCGTCCGCGGTGCGATCCTTGTCCGGCGTGACGATGGCGATGAGGGTCTGCGCGTCCGGGAGCCGCACCTTGACGCCCTCCGGGAGCTTCAGATCCTTGGTCGCGATGTGCTCGCCGAGCTTGAGGTGCGCGATGTCGATCTCCACCTTCACCGGGATCTTCTCGGGCACGCAGCGGATCGGGATCGTGCGGTAGACCTGGCGAATGATGCCGCCCTCCGCGAGGCCGGCCGGCTTGCCGGTGAAGAGGAGCGGGAGCTCGACGAGGACCTCTTGATCCAGCTTCACCTGGACGAAGTCGACGTGCTCGAGCTCGCGGCTGACCGGGTGGTACGTGTAGTCCTTGATCATGACGAGGAGCTCGCCCACGCCACCGATGGCCGCGCCGTTCACCTTCATCTTGATGACGTTGTTCTGGCCCTTCTCCGTCTTGAGGATGCCGAGGATTTCCTTCGGCGAGACGGAGAGCGAGGTGGCCGCGACGCCCTTGCCGTACGCGACCGCGGGGATCTGGCCCGTCTTGCGGAGCTGACGGGAGCCGCCCTTGCCGTGCGCCGTGCGGGGCGCAGCGACGAGTCCAAGCATCGTCGTGGAGTCGGTCTTGGGGGTACGGGCGCTGGTCGGAGCGGCGGTCATGGCGAGTTCCTCGGAAAAAACGTATGAAATCGGGCTCACCCGACCCAGGAGGGCCGGGGGGCGAACGCATAGCAGAGCGCTGAACGGGGCGGTAGTAGATTTCGCGCCGGGTCCCGTCCGCGAGCGGCGCACGCGCGCGCGCGCGCCTGATGAAGGACCGAAGGAGCGACGGACCGAGGAAGGAGTCTCGCCTACGCGAACAAGCTCGAGACCGAGTCGGAGCTGTGGATGCGCTTGATGGCCTCGGCGAGGAGCCGCGCGATCGAGACGACCTTGATCTTGCCGCACGCCTTGGCGGCGTCGCTGATCGGGATGGTGTCGGTCACGACGACCTCGCTGAGCGGCGAGTCGGTGATGCGCTGGATCGCCGGACCGCTGAAGACGCCGTGCGTGGCGACGGCGACGATGCGCTTGGCGCCCTTGTCGAGCAGCGCCTTCGCGGCCCCTGCCAAGGTGCCCGCCGTGTCGATCATGTCGTCGACGATGATGCAGTCCTTGCCCTTCACCTCGCCGATGATGTTCATGACCTCGCTGACGTTCGCGCGCTCGCGGCGCTTGTCGATGATGGCGATGGTCGCGTTCAAGCGCTTGGAGTACGCGCGCGTGCGCTCGACGCCGCCGGCGTCCGGCGACACGAACACGGCCGACGCGTCGAAGCTCTTCTTCAGGTAGTCCTCGAGCATCACCGGCATCGCGTAGAGGTGATCGAACGGGATGTTGAAGAAGCCCTGGATCTGGCCGGCGTGCAGGTCCACCGACACGACGCGCGTGGTCCCGCTCGCCTGGACTAGATCGGCGACGAGCTTGCTGGTGATCGGCGTGCGCGGCGCGACCTTGCGATCTTGGCGCGCGTAGCCGTAGTACGGGATGACCGCGGTGATCGAGCCGGCCGACGCGCGCCGGAGCGCGTCGCACATGATCAAGAGCTCCATCACGTTGTCGTTCACCGGGGAGCACGTCGGCTGGATGACGAAAGCGTCGACCCCACGCACGTTCTCGTTCACCTCGACGAAGGACTCGCCGTCGCTGAAGCGCGTGACCTTGCACTTGCTGAGCGGCGTCTCGAGGTGGTGCGCGATCGATTGCGCGAGCGCGATGTTGGCGTTCCCCGAGAAGATACAAACCTTCTTGAACACGGGCGCTGTCTAGCTTTCGCGATGCAGCGTGTCAACGCATGGCCAAGCTTTTAAAATGCGGGGACTCGCGGTGTCGCGCTCTCGCGTTCGCGTCAAGCGCGGAGGTCGAGATCAACGGAGCATCTGGGCGCACTCGCCCACGGCGCCGCGCTTGCCCTGCTTGATGCACGCGGTGAAGGCGCGGCGCGCGTCCGCGCCCTTGCCCTTCTCCTGGTATGCGGCGCCGAGCAGGAGCCACGCGTCGCCGTCGGTCGGATCGTACGCCACCGAGCGTTCGCCGGCCTCGATCGCGCCCTTCAGGTCTCCGCGCTCAAGCGCCTTCCGCGCGGCGATCTTCTCTTCCTTCGCGGCGGCGGGATCGGTGGGGATGTCGCTCCCCGCGGCGACCGCGGACGGCGCACCCGCCGCGGACGGCGCAGCGGCCGCGGACGGCGCAGCACCGGGCGGCGCGAGGGCCGCGGGCTCGACCGCGAGGGCCGCGGGCGTCGGGTCCGGCGGCGGCGTGGGCGCGGCGGTGGCCACCGGCTCGGGCGGCGGGGGCGGCGCCGGCAGCGGGGCCTGCGCGATCTCCGTCGCCATCGACCCGCCCGCCAGCGACTCCGGGTGCTGTCCGCGCGCGACCGTGACCCGCACGAGCGCCGCGAGACAGACCACCGCCGAGCCCGCGACCGCCCACTTCACGTACTTCGTGAACCGAGCCCGGCGCTCGCGCACCGCGGGGCTCATCTTGTGACTGTGCGCCGGGTCTTCCTCGTGTTCGGGCTCGATCGGCAGGACGCCGCGCGCCACCGCGCGGTGCTCCTTGTCGGCCTTCTCGCCGGCCTCGAAGAAGCTCGCGTGCTCGAGCTCGACCGCGTGCTTGTCGGCGCCCGGCTTCTCCGTCTTCTCCGACGTGGCCGTCTTCGGGGCCTTCTTGTCCGACTTCTTCGGGGCCTTCTCCGCGCGCTCGACCTTGGCGGCGGCGGGCTCGGAAGGCGCCGCGGGCGCGTGCTCCTCGGCGGGGCCGTCATCGCCCTCGGGCCTGGACGGGCTGAACGCGACGATGCGGGGCCCCGACTCCTCTTGCCCGTCGCCGCGCAGCGGCGCTTCCGAGGGGGCGGGCGCCGGCGCGAGATCCTCCGCGGCGGACGACTCGCTCGTCGTCCCGACGAGCACCTCCGTGCGGCTGGCCGTCCCGCGCGGGGGCGTCGCGACGCCGGCGCTCACGCCGGGCGAGCTCGGTGACGCCGCGCCGGCGGCCCCGCGCGAGGAGGTGGCGGCGGCGGCGGGCACCGAGCCCGCCACGTTCGGCGACGAGGCGCGCGCGCGCGGCGGCACCATCGAGTTCGACGTATTGCCCTTCTTCCTCTTCCCCTTCTTGCTCATCGGTCCTCTAGGCACACTGCGCGGCGTTTCGTTGGCTTGGCTGCTCTCGCGATGTGGCGCGTGGCCGCTCTCTCGGTGGGACTCGCGCGCGTCCTCCGGCAGGGGGGACGACGAAGGGGAAGCTCTGTCCGTCGCTACGGTCTCTTCTTCATTGCCGTTTGATGGCCGAATGCCAGTGCCTTCGTCGAGAAAAGAGAGGACCCTCGCGTGCGCGTCGAGCATGATGAGCCGTAAGCAAGCGTCGTGCGCGAAGCGGCGGGGGCGGATTTGAGCGCAACCGCCGGGGCGGCGTCAATCGCTGCACGACCATTGTGTCCCGAAACGTTCCCATCCTTGCGCCACGTTGGCACAACGCAGGTAGGCTTCCGTGTTGTGAAGTCGTACCTTCATGCCGGCGCGGCGGCGGGACGAAGGGGCTAGAGTGACGACCGTGTCCGTTCCCGAGATCGTGCTTCGCCGAGCGGGCGCCGACGCCGTGCGCCACGGGCACCCGTGGGTGTGGCGCACGGCCCTCGCCCAGCCGCGCGACGTCGACGAGGCCGGACCCGCAGGCGTCGAGGTGCAGCTCGTCGACGAGCGTGGCGACGCCCTGGGTCGCGCGCTGTGGGATCCGGCGTCGCCGATCGTCGCGCGCGTCTGGACGCTCGCGCGCGCGCCCATCGACGACGCCGCGCTCAGCTCTCGGATCGCGCGCGCGCTCGCGCTCCGCGCGTGGTCGTTCGACGGGGCGACCGACGCGTACCGCCTCGTGCACGGCGAGGGCGACCGCATGCCTGGCATCGTCGTCGACCGCTACGGCGCGATCGGCGTGCTTCGCGTGGACGGGGACGCGGCGGCGCACCACGCGCCGCGGATCGCGCGCCTGCTGCGCGCGCCGCTCGAGGCGCTCGGCGTCACGACCCTCGTGGAGCGCGCGGCGGGCCGGGCCGGCGAGGACAAGGCGCGCGAGCGGCGTGTGTACTTCGGCGCGCCGCCGCCCGACACCCTCACGGTGCGCGAGCACGGGGTGCCGTTCGTGGTCGACCTCCTGCGCGGCCAGAAGACCGGCGCGTTCCTCGATCAGCGCGAGAGCCGCAAGCGCGTGGGCGAGCTCGTCCGCCAGACGAAGGCCCCGCGCGTGCTCAACCTCTTCTCGTACGCGGGAGGCTTCTCGCTCCACGCGGCGCTCGCGGGCGCGAAGACGACGAGCGTCGACATCGCCGCGCAGGCGCACGCCACCGCCCAGGCGAGCTTCGCGGCGGCGGGCCTCGAGGCGCGCGGGCACGAGTTCGCGGCCGCCGACGCGTTCGCGTTCTTGGACGAGGCCAAGCGGCGAAGCCGGACGTGGGAGCTGGTGATCAGCGATCCGCCCAGCTTCGCGCCGAACGAGAAGAGCGTGCCGCGCGCCCTCGCCGCGTACCGCAAGCTGCATCGGGCGTGCGCCGAGGTCCTCGCGCCCGGTGGTGTCCTCTGCGCGTCGTCATGCTCGAGCCACGTGAACGCGCAGGACTTCGCGACGACGCTCGACGACGCGTCGCTCGGAAGGAGCGATTTACGCCTCGCCGAGCTGCACGGCCCACCGTCGGACCACCCGACCCTGCCCGCCTGGACGGAGGGTCGCTACCTGAAGTTTGCCGTGCTCGCCTGACCGGCGGGCTCCACGCGGGTGTCTTCGCGCGTGGGGCCGAGCTCCTCGCGGCCCCGTCGCGCGCGCTCCGTCACGCCGCGCGGCGGCGTCGCTTGGCGGCCGCGCCCAGGAGCGCTGCGGCGGCGAAGAAGAGGCCGCCGTCCGCCGGGCTCGACCCCGAGGCCGCGCAGCCCGACTTCGCGGGCGCCGCGGAGGGCTCCTTCGGCAGATCCTCGGGGGCGACCGCAGAGCCGCCGCCGGTGCCCTTCGAAGGGACGTGCGGGCCGTCGCCGGCGCCGAGCGTCGCTCCGGGGCCGTCACCCGAGCTGGAGCCGCCGTTGCCCGACGGCGGCTGCTTGCCGCCGCTTCCGTTCGATCCGGGGTCCGTGGACGGCGTGGACGGCGGCGTCGCCTTGCAGACCCCGACGTCCGCGCTGCTCGACGAGCACTCTTCGCCGGCGGGGCATGCGTTGCCGCCGACTTCGCGGCAGCCCGCGACGCACGCGTGCGCGTTCTTGTCGCAGACGCGGCCCGACGTGGCGCCGCCGCAGTCGGCGTCGACGACGCAGCCGCACTGGGCCGACGGCAAGCACGCGCTGCCGACCTTGCTCGCGTCGCACGTGGACTTGTCCGTTGCCGTGCACGCGACGCACTTCTTCGCCTTCGTGTCGCAGACCGTGCCGCCGGCAGCGCGCGCGCAGTCGGCGTTCGCGAGGCACTCGACGCACGTGGGGACGGGCGCCGACGTGTCGCACTTGGGGTTCGCGCCGCTGCACCCCGTCTGCGCGCAGGTCTCGCCGACGCACTTCCCGAGGGTGCCGTCCTTCACGCTGCAGGCCTTGCCGGGACCGCAGGAGTCCCTGCCCCCGCTCACCTTGCAGCCGTCGGTGCACGCGCCGTTGCCGGCGCTCGTGTCGCAGATCTGGTCGGCGCCGCACTGCCCGTCGTCGGTGCAGCCGCACGCGCCGGTGCCGACGTTGCAGGCCGGCCTCTTGTCGCTGGCGTCGCAGACCGTGGAGTTTTGAGCGGTGCACTCGACGCAGCTCCCCGCCGCGGGGCCGGTCTTCACGCACGCCGGCGTCGTGGCGGTCGGGCATGCGAGCGGCGCGGCGTTCGTCGCCGCGTAGTCGGCGCGGCATGCGACGCACTTCTTGCCGACGAGATCGCACACGGGCGTCGCACCGGAGCACTGCGCGTCGTCGCTGCAGCCACCGCTGGCGGGCGTGGTGCCGCCGCCGCCGCTTCCGCCGTCGGTCGCGCCGCCGCCGCCGTGGCTGGACGAGCAGATCGAAGCGGCAGGGGCCGCCGACTTGGCCGCGCCGTAGCCGACGAACGTGGCGTACTTCGCCCAAATCTGCTTGTGGAGGCTCGCCCCGCCGACGCCGGTCTTGCCGCCGCCCGCTTCGCCGACCCACGGCGTGTACGTGTAGAGCGCCGCGGTCGCCGCGGTCTGCGGCGTGACGGCGAGCCCGTCCTCGCTCTTCTTCGAGACGCACGGCTTCCAGCCCGAAATCGTCGCGCCGCCGTGGGCGAGCCGGTCGACGTCGCGGCGCAGCGTACGCGCCATGCACGCCGCCTGGTTGTCGAGGCCCAAGTACTTTTGTGCGCACGCGCTCGCGCTCTCACAGCCGCACCCGAACGCGACCTCGATGCGAGTCGGCGGCACGGAGGTCATGTGGATGAGCCCCTCTTCCATCTGGAGGCGCACGAGCATCACGAGGGGGTTGATGCGATTCTGGACCGCGGCGTCGTGGATGAGCGCGGCGGCGGATTTGCTCCCGACGGCGTAGTCGGCGAGGCCCGAGCGGGTGCCGTACGGCGTCTTCTCGAAGAAGGCCTGCACCTGCTCCTCGCTCATCGCGTCGACGTCGACGAGCGCGGCGTCGTCGAGGATGTGGTCCTTGTCGAACGACGTCGACTTCACCGCGTCGGCGGAGGACGAGTCCGTGCCGGAGGTGGCGGAGCAGCCGGCGGCGGTGACGAGGGAGACCCCGCTCAAGAGGAGGGCGACGAAGGGCAGGCGGAAGGGAGACATGCTCTCCCTCTATGCGACATGTGTGCCCATGCATACCACACGACATTTCATACGGTTATCCGTTGTACGGGACCCCGCCTGGTGCCCACGGTGCGGTGGCTGCACGATCCAGTTGGGCCGGAAGATTCGTTGCCTAGCTAACGAATTTCACCGCCGCGTCCCCGCGTTCGCGGCGCGGCGGTCGCTCCCGCGAGGCTCTCGAGCTCGTAGAAATTGAGCGGGCCCTCCTTCTTGTAAAAGAGCCCGCACCCGAGCCGCGTGAAGTGAGCGTTCAGGCGCGTCAGATAAAATCGCCCCGGCCGATCGTGAACGCCGAGGTCGGTGAGGCCGCGGTCGCACACCTCCACGAGATCCCGCCGCGTGATGGCCTCGAGGTAGAGAAACCCCCGCGTCATCGCCGCCAGATTCTCGATCGCCTGCGTGGCCGCCTCGTCGGACAGGTAGGGGAGGACTCCTTGGCAGACGACCAGATCGAACTTCTCCTTGGCGCACCACGCGGCGATGTCGCGCTTCTCGTGGCCGTACTTCGCGCAGGCGTAGTCGCTGATCTCGACGGAGCGGTACGCGATGCTCGGCGCATGCCGCTTGAACCCGTCGCGCCAAAGTCCGACGCCCGCGCCGACGTCGAGCACCGAGCGGACGTCACCGCCGAACCAGCGGATCATTCCGAGCACGCCGGCGACAAGGTCGGCGACCTGCTCCGGGCTGGAAACGCGTGTCTTCTTCGACTCATAGAACCGGTCGTAGTAGCGCTCGTCAAAGGTCGGCATCGCGCCCGTGCTTTACCAGATCCTTCCACGAGCAGGCGCGTACTGATGGCACCGGACGACGCCACGACGGCGCGCGGTGAACAGGAGCACGGCATGCGACGCGCGGCGATTCTCGGGCTGATCACGGTGGCGGCGATGACGAGCGTGGTCGGCTGCGGCGCGAGCGCCAAGACCCAGGCGCCCGCGGCGAGCGCGCCTGTCACGAAGGACCCCGCCTCGCTCCCGGTGGCGCATCAGGACGAGACGGTCGGGCTCGAGCCGGCCGACGCCATCAAGAACGGGAGTTGGATCGGCGCGAGCGCCGAGAGCGAGCTCCTGATGAGCGGCACGACCGAGGCATTCCTGGGCGTCTGGGTAGACGTTCCGAACGTGAAGATTTCGAACAAGCCGCCGGTCGACCTCGCGCTCGTCGTCGACGTCAGCGGCTCGATGGCCGGCGCGAAGATCCAGAACGCGCGGGCCGCGGCCAAGCAGCTCATCGAGGCGATGCAGGACGGCGACATCGTGTCGATCGACACGTTCAGCGACCGCGCGCAGACGTTCGTGTCGCCCACGGTGATCACGCCCGCGACGCGCGAGACGATGCTCGAGGCCGTGACCCACCTGCGCCCGCAGGGGTCGACGAACATGTTCGACGGCATCTCGCTCGGTGAAGCGCACGTCGCGCAGGCGCCGAGCACGCACACGGTCCGCCGCGTCGTCGTGATCTCGGACGGCATCGCGAACGTCGGCCCGTCGACGCCGGACGCG
This sequence comes from Myxococcales bacterium, assembly GCA_043785185.1. Classification (GTDB taxonomy): domain Bacteria; phylum Myxococcota_A; class Polyangia; order Polyangiales; family Polyangiaceae; genus JANYHK01. The sequence goes on along the minus strand of JAYVXL010000636.1, from coordinate 68 downwards.
CTCGGCGCGCTGGCCGAGCGCGGCCTCCGCAACCGCGCGCAGGTCACGTCTCTCGGCGTCGGCAATGA
>JAYVXL010000635.1:0-4285 GCA_043785185.1 Myxococcales bacterium | reverse complement strand
CCGCCACCTCGGCGGCCGGCAGGTCGCCCGCGGGCGGCGCTGCGGCCGGGACAGGCTTCTTCTTCTCCGCCCCCTCGTTCAGCTTCACGCTGACGAGCCGCGAGACGCCGGACTCCTGCATCGTCACGCCGTAGAGGACGTCGACCATCTGCATCGTCCGCTTGATGTGCGTGATGAGGATGAACTGCGACTGATCCGTCATCGAACGCACCATCTCGTTGTAGCGGGCGACGTTCGCCTCATCGAGCGGCGCGTCGACCTCGTCCAGGATGCAGAACGGCGACGGCTTGATGAGGAAGATGGCGAAGATGAGGCTGACGGCGGTGAGCGCCTTTTCGCCGCCGCTCATCAGCTCGATCGAGCTGAGCTTCTTGCCCGGCGGCTGCGCGAGGATGTCGATCCCCGTCTCCAGCATGTCCTCCGGGTTGGTGAGCCGCAAGGACGCGCGTCCGCCGCGGAACATGCGCGGGAAGATTTCCTGGAACTTCGCGTTGACGGCGTGGAACGTCTCCTCGAAGAGCTTCTTCGACTCGCGGTTCATCTGCTGGATGGCGCGCGTCAGGTCGGCGAGGGCGCGGTCGAGATCGCTCTTCTGCTCGGTGTAGAACGCGTAGCGCTTCTCCGCTTCTTCGTGCTCGCGCATCGCGTCGAGGTTCACCGAGCCCATGCGCTCGATGAGCTGCGCGAGCTCGTGGATGCGGCTCCGGAGCGCGTCGTCGGGCGCGACGCGCAGGTGGTAGTCGCCGACGACGCGCGGAAGGTGCAGGCCGCGGAAGCGCTCGGCGACGGTCTCGAGGAGGTGCTGCAGCGCGATCGTCCTCTCGCGGAGCGACATCTCGTTGCTCGAGAGCGCCTCGCGGGCCTCCTCGGCGCGCCCGCGCAGGTCCTTGAGGCCGCCCTCGCGCTCGGCCAGCTCGGCGCGGTGCTTGTCGCTGACCGCGCGCGTCTCGGAGAGAACGGCGTCGGCGGCGCGGGCCGCGTCGAGGGCGAGGCCGAGCTTCTCCTTGTGCGCGACGAGGGTAGCGGCCGTCTCGCCGAGCGCGCGGGCGCCGTTCTCGAGCTCGTCGTCGAGGCGGCGCGCGCGCTCGCCGAGCTCGTCGGTCGAGCGCTGGAGGCGCGAGAGCGTGCCGCGCGCCGCGGTGAGCTTCTCGCGCGTGCCGGCGACGTGCACCTTCTGTTCGACGACCCGCTGACGCTGCTCGTCGACCTGCTCGCGCCACGCGGCGGCGACGGCCTCGGCCTCACCTACCTTGCCGGTGACCTCCGCCAGCACCCCGCGCGCTTCGTCGAGCACGCGCTGCGCGTCGTCGCGCTCGGCGCCGGCCTCGCCCAAGGCGAGCGCGAGGTCCTCGGACTCGGCCGCGAGCGTGCCGAGGCGCTTGCGGATCGCCTCGAGCTGCGACTCGCAGCTGCGCAAATCCTTCTCGGCGTGGACGAGCGCGAGCTCGCCCTGGTGCGCGGCCTGGCGCGCGTGGTCGAGCGCCGCCTGCGTCTCGGCGATCTTGCCGCGGAGCGCTTGGTGCGCGCCCAGGCGCTCGGTGACGACGAGGTCGAGCCTCTCGACCTCGAGGCCGAGCTCGCGCGTCTCGCGCTTGCTCTCGAGCATGCCCGCCGCGAGCTCTTCGCCCGTGCCGCCGGCGATGCGACCGTCCGGGAAGAGCACCGTGCCGTCGAGCGTCACGATGCACACGTCGTGGACGGCGGCGCGGACCTCGCGGGCCACCTGCACGTCGCGCACGACGATCGCGTCGCCGACCAGCGCGTGGACGAGCGACTCGTCCTCCGGCGCGTAGCGGAGCTGCTCCACGAGCTTGCCGAGCACGCCGTCCAGTTGCGGCAGGACGCCGTGCTTGCCGGCGATGTACGTCGGGTGGAGCGGGATCACCGCCGCGCGGCCGCGCTTCTCGACAGCCAGCCGATCGAGGAGATCGAGGCCGCGATCGAGATCCTTTACGACGACGTCCTGCAGGCGGGCGCCGAGGAGGCCGGCCAGCGCCGGCGTGAGCTCGTGCGGCGCCTCGACGCGATCGGCGACGAGGCCGCACAGCGTGTCGTCCTTCGTCGCGACGAGCGCCTTCACGCCGACGCCGACGCCCTCGAGCCGCGCCTGCATTTCGCTGAGCGCGTGCAGTCGCGAGCGCTTGCGCGTCAGCTCGCCCTTCGCCTCGTCGAGCGCGCGCTCGCTGGCGAGGATCTCGTGGCGAAGGCCCGCGAGCGCCTCCTCGAGGTGCTGCTTCTCCTCGGCGCTCATCACCTTGCCGGCGCGGAGGTCAAGGACGTCGCGCCCGAGCTGCTCGCTCTTGGCGACGAGCTCGATTTCGCCGCTCGTCAGATCCTCGCGCTCGGCCTCGAGCTTTTCGAGGCGCGTCTGCATCTCGTTGCGGCGCCGCTCGAAGCCCGCGAGCTTCGCCTCGCACGACGCGATGTCGCTGCTCGCCTTGCCGAGCGCCTGGCGCAGCTCGAACGCGTGCTGGCTGGCCTTCTCGTGCTCACCGTGAAGCTCGCCGAAGCGCGCCTCGCACGCCGCTTGCGACTCCGCCTGGTGGGCCTCGTCGTCCTCGAGAATGGCGACCTGGCCGCGCACGCCCTCTTGCTCGGCGACGAGCACGCGGCGCTGCTCCTCGATCTCGTGCACCTCGACGGTCGCCGCGCTTTCGCGCGCGCGTAGGGCCTGGATTTTGTCTTGCGCGCGGGCGATCTGGGCTTCCTCTGCCCGGACCTCGTTCTCCGCGCCGAAGTGCGCCGTCTGCGCCTGCTCGAGCGCGTCCTCGGCGGTGTGCGCGTCCAAGCGCACCGTCTCGAGCTCGGCCTCGCGCGCGGCGAGATCGCTGCGCGCCTGATCGCTCTCCATCGTGAGCCGCTCGACCTCGCCCTCGTAGAGCTTCGTCCAGCCAATGAGCTCGAGGTAGCGGTGCGACGCCTCGTGGAGCTGCAGGTCCTCGAGCTCGCTACGGTACGAGACGTAGCGCTCGGCCTTCGCGGCCTGCCGCTTGAGCGAGCCGAGGTTGCGCTCGATCTCCGCGATGATGTCGCCGACGCGCAGGAGGTTCTGCGTCGTCATCTCCATCTTGCGCTCGGCCTGCTTCTTCTTGCTCTTGAACTTGGTGATGCCGGCCGCCTCCTCGATGAGGAGGCGGCGATCCTCGGGCTTGGCCGTGACGATGAGGCCGATCTTGCCCTGCTCGACGATCGAGTAGGCCTTCGTGCCGGCGCCGGTGCCGAGGAAGAGGTCGGTCACGTCCTTCAGGCGCACGGGCGTCTTGTTGATGAGGTAGTCGCTGTCGCCGCTCCGGTTCAGCCGCCGCGTGACGGCGATCTCCGGGTAGTCGCGGTATTCGACGGGGACGTCGCCCGAGTCGTTCTCGAAGGTCAGCGTGACCTCGGCGAACTCGTTTCCGGCGCGTGTGTCGGAGCCGCTGAAGATGACGTCCTCCATCGAGCGCCCGCGCAGGTGCTTGGCGCTCTGCTCGCCCATGCACCAGCGGATCGCGTCGACGATGTTCGACTTGCCGCAGCCGTTGGGGCCGACGATGCCGAGGACGTCGTGGTCGAAGTGGATGACGGTCTTGTCGACGAACGACTTGAACCCAACCATCTCGAGCTTCTTAATCTTCATGGCTGCTCCCGGAGCAGGGCCTGCCCGCTCGAAACCCGTCAAATTACGTGCGCTGATTCCGCCCGGAGTGACGCTAACGTGGATGTAACGTCACTTCACATACGGTCATTTTCGCCCGCACAGCCTAGTTACGATTTACCTCCACGTTTCGCAAGGGTTATCCCCAAGGCTCTCCACAGGTCGTCCACACATTGTGGGTCCACTTCAATCGTTGAAGTGATGGTTTAGGGATGGCGCGAGGATCGCGGAGGAGCGATCGCGGGAGTAGCTATGAAGCCCCAGGGTGATTAGAAGACGAAGGGACATGCCCACGTACGAGTACGTCTGCACCGGCTGCAAAAACCAATGGGAGGAGATCCAGAAGATCTCCGAGGCGGCGCTCGAGGTCTGCCCAAAGTGCCAGCAGAAGACCGCCAAGCGCCAGATCAGCGGCGGGAGCTTCATCTTGAAGGGGGGCGGCTGGTACGCCGACCTCTATTCGTCCTCCGGCGGGAGCAAGAAGGCCGAGCCGGCCACCGGCGGCGCGAGCACCACGGAGACGAAGGCGGAGGCCAAGACGGAGACGACCAAGGCGGTCGTCACTCCGGAGACGAAGGCGTCCGCCCCGCCCACGCCGAAATCGGACTGAATTGTCCGCACGTCACGTCGACGGCGCGACCTGACGTCACG
>JAYVXL010000634.1:0-13455 GCA_043785185.1 Myxococcales bacterium | reverse complement strand
TCTCTTCGCGCGTCAGCGTCGTGCGCAGCGTGCCGCCGACGAGCTGCGAGCCCTTGCCGAGCAGCGCGATCTCCACCTCCTTCGGCGGGCGCTTGCCGAGGAGGCGCTCTTTCGCCGCGCGGCACTGCGCGACGAGCTGACCGAAGCGCGCGGCGTCGAGCTTGCCGAGCCGCGCCTCGCACGCGGACGCAAGCGCCAGATCCATGTTGTCGCCGCCGAGCAGGAGGTGCGGTCCGACGGCGACGCGCTCGATGAGATCGCCGGTGACGCGCAGGAGCGACAGGTCCGTCGTCCCGCCGCCGACGTCGACGACGAGCACGAACGCTTCGCCGCCGTGCTTCTTCGCGAGCGCGTGCACGGCCGGCGCGCCTTCGCGGAGCAGGTAGTCGTAGAACGCCGCCGTCGGCTCCTCGAGCAGGCGCACCGTGAGGCCGGCGCGCGTGGCCGCCTCGAGCGTCAGCTCGCGCGCGACCTCGTCGAACGAAGCGGGCACCGTGAGCACGACGTCCGCGAGCTCGAGCGGCTCGTCCGGGAAGCGTGCATTGTACACGCGGCGCACGTGCGCGAGGTAACGGGCGCTGGCGTCGATCGGGGAGACGCGCGGCGAGCCGTCGTCCGCGCCCTCCGCGGCGCCCCACGGCAGAATGGGCGCGGTGCGGTCGACGCCGGCGTGGCAGAGCCAGCTCTTGGCCGACGCGACGAGCCGGCCGGGCACCTCGGCGCCGCGGCGCCGCGCGAGCTCGCCCGCGACCCACGGCGCGTCGCCGAACGGATCGGCGTGCACCTCGCCGGCGACGGGCGCGTAGAGGCACGACGGGAAGAGCGCCCGCTCCTCGACCGCGCCGGGCGCGACGAGCTGGCCGATCGGCAGGACCTCGAGGTCGGCCCTCGCGGCGTCGTCCGCGAACGCGACGAGCGTGTTCGTCGTCCCGAGATCGATGCCGACGATGCGCCCGCCCGCCATGCGTCAGGGATCTTGGCGGACGCTGAGCTCGACCTTCCAGCGCTCGTCCTTCTTGAGGGGCTTGGTCGGGATGGCCGCGAGGAGGAGCGTGCCGACGTCGGTGACCTCGGCGTGGAGGCGCACCGGCACGACGTCACCGACGCGGCGCCCCTCCGCCGGGAGCGTGACCTCGATGGGCGCGAGCTCGCTCAGGTCCTCGGCCGTCCAGCGTTCGAGCTCGGTGCCCGCCGCGTCCGTGCGGCGCGTCGTCGAGCCGAAGAAGCGGAAGCTCACCTTCTCGCCGACGACGACGCCGAGCTCGTGCTTCGGGAGCGACGCGACTGTGCCCTCCTCCATGCCGAACGGCGCGACGCACATCGCCGTGACCGGCGGTTCCACGCCGGGCACCGCCGGCGCGGCGCTCTCGATGCCGACGTAATACGCGCGCGCGGTGCCGCCGCGGATGCGAATGCCCTTGCCGCGCCGCGCGAGCGCGTACGAAGCGGCGCCGCGCGCGACGGCGAGATCGAGATCTTCGCCGGCGAGCACGCGCGCGGGCGGCGCGCCCGCGGACTCGAGCCACGCGCCGATGCAGCCCACGAGGCGCTCGCGCAAGGGGTCGCCCTTCATCACGCCGCCGTTGAAGAGAATGGCCGTCGGGACGATGGAGTGGCGCGCGAGGAACGCGGCGAGGTGGCGCGTGACGCCGGCGTCCTGCGCGTACGGCAGGCCGAGCTGCGTGAGCGCGCCGCGCGCGCGGACGGCGGGGCGCGCGTCGGCCGTGACCTCGGGGAAGAAGCCGTCGACCAGCGCCGCCGTCAGCTCTTCGCGCGTGAGCTCGGCGCGCAGGCCCCCGCCGAGTAGCTTCGAGCCGCGCGCGGCGAGCGCGATCGGCACCTTCGCGAGCTTCTTCTCGCCGAGGAGCCGCTCCTTCGCTTCGCGGCACGCGTGCGTGAGCGCCGTCATCTGCCAGCGATCGACCTCCTTGCCCTCGCCCGCGAGCTTCTGCGCTACGACGTGCGCGAGCGCCAGATCCATGTTGTCGCCGCCGAGCAGGATGTGATCGCCGACGGCGACGCGCTCGAGCTCGAGCGAGCCATCCTTCTCCTTCGCGACGATCGCGGAAAAATCCGTGGTGCCTCCGCCGACGTCGACGACCAGGATGACGTCGCCCACCTTGACGGTCCTCCGCCACGCGTCGCCCAGCTTGTCGATCCACGCGTAGAGCGCGGCCTGCGGCTCCTCGAGGAGCGTCACGTTCTCGAGGCCGGCGGCGAGCGCCGCCTCGACGGTGAGCTCGCGCGCGCCGGCGTCGAAGCTCGCCGGCACGGTGATGACGACCTCCTGCGCCGCGAGCGCGCGCGACGCGTCGCCCTTGCCGATCGTCGCGTCCCACGCCTCGGACAGGTGCTCGAGCAGGCGCCAGGTCGCTTCGACGGGGGAGATCTTCTCGATGTCCTCCGGCGCCCCGAGCGGCAGGACGCCGCTGCGTCGGTCCATCGTCGGGTGGCAGAGCCAGCTCTTCGCGCTCGCGATGAGGCGCGTCGGCGCGTCGAGGCCGCGCGAGCGCGCGTATTCGCCGACCGCGTACGCGCGCTTCTTGTCCCACGGGAGCGCCTGCGGCCCGTCCGTCTCGTGGGCGAAGTACACGAACGACGGGAGGAGCGGGCGCGCCTCCACCGAGCCTTTTGCGACGAGCTGCGGGAGGTCGAGCACCGTCGGCTGCGCGCGGTCGCCTTCGAGCTCCGCGTACGCGACCGCGCAGTGGGTCGTGCCGAGGTCGATGCCGACGGCGAGCTTCGCGGGCTTCACAGCTCCACCTCCGCAGGGCAGAGGACGCGGACGTCGTGGCCTTCGACGGCGACGGGCAGGGTGATCTTGGTGGCGCGCCACCCGCGGTGGCGAAGGACGCCGGCGTAGGGCGGCTTGCCCGCGACGTTGCCCGTGAGCTTCACGCTCGCCGCGTCGAAGCCCGCCTCCAGCGTGAGCTTCGTCTCCTCCTCTTCTTCTCTCACGGGCGCGAGCGTGACGTGCGCCCGCAGCGCCTTGCGCGCGCCGGCGTGCACCGCGCGGGCCGCGGCGCCGATGTCCGCGTCCGGAAAGTCGGTCACGTCCTGCTCGAGAAAATCGATGAGCCGACCTTCACGCTGAAGGACGCCGAGCAGCTGGAGCGCCGCGTCCGTGCTCGGCGGCGACGCGGGCGCCTTTGCGGTCTCCTTCGCGGGCGCGTCCTTCGCGGCCTCCTTTGCGGGCGCGGGGAGCGCGTCGCGCACGGTCCACGCGCGGGCGGCGAAGTCGCCGTCGAGCAGCGCGCGGAAGAAGCACACCCAGGCGAACCAGAGGCGCGTGGCGAAGGGGAGGGCGGGGACGTCGGACACGCGGGGAGGTTACGCACCCGGGCCCGCAGCGCAAGGCCACTTCACGCGGATCTCGTGGTATAGGCTCGGGCCTTCATGGCATCGCCGCCGCCGCCGCCGCCCAACGAGTCCCCGTTCGCCCGTTTCTCGGCTCTGGTGAAGCGCGAGCTCGGCGCCGACGACGTGCGGATCCTCGACGCGGCGGCCGTCCCTAGCGGCGCCACCAACGTGCTCTTCGCGTCGCTCCTCGGCGGCCGTCACGTCGCGGTGACGTTCGGACAGACCCCCGAGAATCCCCCGGCGCTCCTCCGGCGCCTCGAGATCCTCGTGCGCACGTTCGCGCAGGCGCTCGAGGAGCCGCCGCACGCAGGCGCGGTGCACCGCCCGTCGCGACCCCCCGTCTCGCTGTCGCTCCACGACGAGCTGCGCGCCCTCGCGCAGCGCGCGCGCGCCGTCGACGCCATCGTCCTCGACGCGCACTCGCCGGTCGTCTGGGGCTCGGCGCTCACGCGCGCGCCGCGCACGGACACGCCGGACGAGGAGGTCGTGCCCGCGCTCGAGCGCCTCGAGGAGTCGCGCCGCGAGCTGCTCCGCGTGATCCACGAGCTCGACCCCGAGCCGCGCGGCGCGCCGCAGGACGTCGACGCGTTCATCCCCGTGCCCGCGCCGTCGGCCGATCAGCTCGTCGACTGGCACGACGACGATCCCGAGTCGCCCCCGGCGTCGCTCCGCGCGATCCGGCAGGTCCGCGAGCTGCCCGAGCTGCCCGCGCTCCGCAAAGGCCGCCCGATCGTGCACGTCGTGCGTGAGGACGACTTCGGCTACTTCGCGCGCTCGTTCGCCGGCATCTACCTGGTGGTGCTCGTGTTCGAGGCGCCGTTCGACGAGCTGCGCGCCGAGCGCGCGATGACCGAGGCGCTCCCCAAGATCGAGCGCCTCGTCCTCGCGCTGCCGCCGCTCGATCCGGGGCCGGCGCCCTCGGCGAACGTCATCGCGTTTCGACGCCGCCGTCGCTGAGCGCCGTCGTGGTCACGGTCTTCGCGCATCGCGGCGCCGCCGCCGAGCTGCCCGAGAACACAATCCCCTCGTTTTTGCGGGCCATCGAGGTCGGCGCCACCGCGATCGAGACCGACGCCCACGTCACCAAAGACGGCCACGTCGTCCTCAGCCACGACCCGACCGGTGCGCGCGCCGCCGGCGTCCCGCGCCGCATCGCCGAGTCGTCGCTCGACGAGGTGCGCACGTGGAACGTCGCCGCCGGGCGCGCGGGACAGCGCGGCGTCTCCGGCTTCTTCGCGGTGCCCACGCTGACGGAGGCGCTGGCGGCCTTGCCCGACGTGCCGTTCAACGTCGACTGCAAGCCCCGAGGCCTCGCGGCGGCGGAGGCGCTCGTGCGCGCCGTCCGCGGCGCGGGCGCCCAAGAGCGCGTGCGCATCGCGAGCTTCCGCGCGCGGACGCTCCGGCACGTCCGTCACCTCGGCTACGAAGGGGAGACGGGGCTCGCCGAGACGGAAGTCGCTCGGCTCGCGCTCGCGCCGATGCGCCTCCTCCGCGCCTTCCCGTTGCGCGGCACGGCGGCGCAGGTCCCGCTCCGCGCGCTCGGCGTTCGCCTCGACACGCCGCGCTTCATCGGGCGGTGCCACGCGCTCGGCATCGCGGTGCACTTCTGGACGATCGACGATCCCGACGAAGCGCGAAGGCTCGTGGCCCTGGGTGCCGATGGCGTCATGACCGACGACCCGCGCGTCGTCGCGCCCGCCGTGCGCCCCGCCCGGTGAGCGCGCGCGCGTCGTGTGCTATGCCGGCGGCATGCTCACGCCGGCGTCGAAGGTCGTGCTCTACACCTACTGGCGCTCGTCGTCGTCGTACCGCGTTCGCCTCGCGCTCGGGTACAAGAGGGTGGCGTTCGAGTCGGTGTTCGTGAACCTCCTCGAGGGCGCGCAGCTGAGGCCGGAGTACAAGGAGAACAACCCGGCGGGGTGGCTGCCGTGCCTCGTGGTCGACGGAGAGCCGTTCACCGAGAGCGTCGCGATCCTCGAGCTGCTCGACGATCTCGTCCCGGCGCCGCCGCTGTACCCGAGGGATCCCGTCCACCGGGCCCGCGTGCGCGCGCTCGTCGAGACCGTCAACTCCGGCACGCAGCCGCTGCAGAACACCAGCGTGCTCGCGAGGGTGAGCGACGACCCGGCCGCGCGCGCCGCGTGGGGCGCGCACTTCAACGCGCGCGGCCTCGCGACGCTCGAGGCGCTCATCGCCCGCTACCGCAGCCCGGGCTCGGCGGGCGGCGGCGTGAAGGGGCCGTTCGCGTACGGTGAGACGTTCGGCGCCGCCGACGCGTGCCTCGTGCCGCAGGTGTACTCGGCGCGCCGCTTCAAGGTGGATCTCGCGCCGTACCCGCTCGTCGTGGCGGCGGAGCAGGCCGCGCTCGCGTTGCCGGAGCTGCGCGCGGCGCTGCCGGAGAACCAGGGCGACGCCGTCCCCTGACGATTTGCGCTAGGGTGGAGCGTCCCATGGCGCGCCACGCCGCGACCCGTCTGGTCTGCTTGCTGACGCTCGTGGCGCTGACGCCGCGGACCTCGCGCGCCGGCCCCATCAAGACGTGGGGCGGCGAGCCGACGAAAGACGAGCCGGCCGCCGCGACGAGCGCGACGCCAGGCCCCCCGCCGGCGCCGCCGCCGGTCACGATCGGCACGCCGATCGACGAACCGCGCACGCCGGCGCCGATCGCGCCGCCGCCCACCGCGCCCGAGGACCCGGCGGCCGCGACGACCGGCGTGGTCCGCGCGCCGGGCCGCGTCGGCCTCCGCTACACCCTCGAGGGCATCGAGGTGCGCGGCAACACCTCCACGCTCGCGCGCGTCGTCCTCCGCTACGTGCCGCTCAAGGCCGGGGACATGCTCGACGTCGACGACAAGGAGCTCGAGCTCACGCGCTTCCGCCTCTTGGGCACCGGCTACTTCCGCGACGTCCGCCTGTCGCTCCGCCGCGGCACGCGCCGCGGCTTCGTGGTGCTGGTCGTCCGCGTCGTCGAGCGCAATACGATCGTCGTCAACGACGTGTGGCTCGGCCTCTCCGCCGACGCTGACCCGAGCGGCAGCGCGCGCCCGCTCACGGCGTACGGCGGCATCGACGTCGCGGAGACCAACCTCGCCGGCACCGGCGTCTCGCTCGGCGGCGCGGTCGCGCTCGCGGACCGGCAAATCGGCCTTCGCACGCGCTTCGCGGACCCGCAGTTCCTGAGAAGCTCGTGGACGGCCGAGGCCGTGCTCCTCTACAGCAGCGCGCGCGATTTCTTCGGGAACAAGGACGTCCTCGTCGACGACCCGCGCCAGCGCACGTCGCAGGACTACGCCGTCGCGCAGTACCGGCGCTTCGGCGGAATGGTCGGCGCCGGCCACGACCTCGGCGTCTCGACGCAGCTCTTCTTCGACTACCGCCTCGAGAAGCTCGACGCGAACCTGCCGCTCGCCGCCAGCCACCACCGCGGCCTCGACGTCGAGCCGATCGATTTTCAGATCGCGCCGGGCACCACGGTCCTCTCGACCGTCCGCGCGACGCTGCTCCACGACACGCGCGACGAGCCGGTGCTCCCGACGCGCGGCGACTACGTCACGCTCGTCGGCGACGCGTCGCTTGCGCCCCTCGGCAGCGACTATCCGTACGTGAAGCTCCACGCGCGCGCGTCGCACTGGATCGCGCTCAAGTGGGGCCACGTCTTGCGCCTCGAGGGCACCGCCGGCGCCATCTTCGGCAAGGCGCCGCTCTTCGAGAAGTTCTACGTCGGCGACTACAGCGATTTTCTCCCCGATCGCGTGCTCGATCTGAACTTCGACCGCCGCACGTCGCCGAACTTCCTCGGCACCGACATCGTCGAGGTGCGCTACGGCCAGTACGCCGCGAAGGTGAACCTCGAGTACCGGATCCCGCTCTATCGCGGCACGCGCTCGGTGTACGGCGTCGACGTCTTCGGCTCGGTCGGCGTCTTCGGCGTCGCCGATGGGCGCGATCTGAGCCAGCACCCGCGCGGCTATTCGGGGTTCTCGACCGTCCCGCTCGATCTCACGTTCAACCTCGGCCTCAAGATCGACACGCAAGCCGGCGCGTTCACGCTCGGCCTGTCGAACCTGCTCGGCTTCACCCCCGTGCGAGGCACCCCGTGAGCCCGCGCGCGCTCTTCGCGGCGCTCGCGCTCACCGCGGCGCTCTTCGCCACCGACGCGCGCGCGCAGCAGCCCGCGCAGCCCACGGCGCCGCAGCAGCTGCCGAGCCGCCAGGCGAACTACGCGTGGGACAAAGCGCTGCTCCGCGCGAGCTTCTCGTTCCGCGACGTGCTCGACAAAGGCCTCACCGACAAGCTCTCGAGCGGCCTTCCGAGCGTCATCGCGATGCGCGCGTACGTCTTCCGCGACGCGGACGGCACGCCTGTCGCCTTGACCGTCCGCACCTGCCGCGTCGTCTACGATTTGTGGGAAGAGGTCTACCGCCTCAAGATCACCGGCCCCGGCGTCGACCGCGACACCGCCGCGATCAACGTCGAGGGCGTGCTCCGCCAATGCGCCGAGGCGCGCGATCTCCCGGTCGTCGATCGACCGCTGCTCGCCGCCGGCCAGGCGCACTTCCTCGCGGTCATCGTCGACGTGAACCCCGTCTCGCCGCAGATGCTCGCGCAGATGCGCCAGTGGGTCGCGCGGCCGACCGGCTCGACCGGCATCGGCCCGGGCGACGCGCTGTTCGGCTCGTTCGTGGGCCTCTTCGTCCGGCAGCTCGGCACGAGCGACAAGTCGCTCACCTTCCGCACGCAGGCGTTCACGCCGTAAGGCTCCGCCGACCCTGACCGCGCGTGGACGCAGCCCGGCGTCTCCCGCCCCCAACGCCGTCGCCTACAGCCCCCCTGGATCGTGCGCGATCCGAACCCGGCGCGCGGACGCGCCTTGTGGCTGCGTTAAACCCGGTCGCCGGAGCAAACTCGGAGAAAATCAGATGGATCAAATGCGATCCGCGCAACCTTTCAAACCCGTCTCCCTACTATCACGGCATGACCGGCTCGACGGGCACGCAGCAGCAGGCGACGGGGCCCACGCTCAGCGTGGTGCGCGCCCCGGCCGACCTCGCGCTCGCGGAGCGATGCGTCGCCGGCGACCGCGCCGCGCAGCAGCGGCTCTTCCACGAGCACAAGCGCCGGATTCACGCGACGCTCTACCGGATTCTCGGCACGAATTCGTACATGGACGACCTCGTGCAGGAAGCGTTCATGAACGTCTACCGCTCGCTGCGGCTCTTTCGCGGCGAGTCATCTCTGGCGACGTGGATCGACCGTTGCACCGTTCGCGTGGCCTATGCCCACATCACGCAGCGCCGCGCGCGCGGCCCGCACCTCGAGCTGGTCACGGAAGTGGCCAGCGGCGACGCGTCGGCCGAGTCGCGCGCCCTCGCCCGTGAGGCCGCGCGCCACCTCTACGTCGAGCTCGAGAAAATGGACCCGGTGCAGCGTCTTGCCTTCACGCTGCACGCCATCGATGGCCGGCCCCTCTCCGAGGTCGCCGAGCTGATGGAAGCCTCGCTCGTCGCCACGAAGACGCGGGTTTGGCGTGCGCGCCGCGCGATCGAAAAGCGCGCGCGCAAGGACGCTACGCTCGCCAGCTTCATGCCGGCCGAGTCCGAAGACACGGCCGAAGACACTCGTGACGATGATGATGATTCGCCGCCGCCGTCCAACAGCAGCGGCCGCGGCGTGGAGGGGCTCTAAGCCATGGACCCGATCCGTAAGATCGAAATCGAGCCGCTCAGTGATCCGCGGTGGGCGCGGATTGAGAAGGGGCTCTTCGCGCAGCTCGATCGCGAGCAGCTCGATCGCGAGCCCCTCCCCACGATGGCGCCCCAAGGCGAGTCGCCGCGCGCGTGGCGCTGGCGGCCCGCGGTCGCGCTCGTCATGGCCGGCGCGATGGCCGCCGGCGTCGGCGCGCTCGCGACCAAGTCGCTCTTCCCGAACCCGACGGGCGCTGCGCCCGCGGCCTCCGCCGCGTCGCGCGTCGTCACCGGCAGCAGCGACTCGCACGTCGCGCTCGGCGAGTCGGACGTCGACGTCGCCCCGAACTCCGCGGTCGCCGTCTCCGGCGACGACGAGCGCGGCATCAACGTGGTCGTCGATCGCGGCAAGGTCGAGTGCGACGTGGCGCCGCGCAAGGGCCGGCCGCCGTTCGTGGTGCAGGCGGGCGACGTCCGCGTAAAGGTCGTCGGCACGCACTTCACGGTCGAGCGCGACGCGCAGGGCATGGGCGCGCACGTCCTCGTCGCGCACGGCATCGTCGAGGTCACGTCGCACGGACAGACGACGACGCTGCACGACGGCGAGACGTGGCCCAAGCCGCGAGCCGAGAGCACGCCCATCGACACGCCCATCGACACGGCGCCGCCCGCGCCCGCGCCGCGCGAGGCGCTCCCGGCGTCGGCCCACCCGCGCGCGGCGTCGCGTCCGCGCTCGAAATCCGCGCCCGCCGGAAAGACCGCGATCGCGCGCGGAACGGCGTCGCCCGCGAGCGATCCGCCGGCGACCGGGCTGACTGCGAGCCCGCCGAGCCTCAACCTGCCGCCGCCGCAAGCCCCGGCGCCTGCCGTCGTCGCGCCGGAGCCTGTGGCCGCACCCGCACCTGTACCCGCAGGCGCACCCGCAGGCGCACCCGCAGCCCAGGCGAGCTCGCAGGAGCTCTACGAGTCGGCCGCGCAGCTCGAAGCGCAGAACCCCGACGGGGCGCTCGCGACGTACAAGAAGCTCGCGGGCGGCGGCGGCGCGTGGGCGGCCAACGCGCTCTTCGCGGCCGGTCGTCTCCAGGCTCACCGCGGTCGCAACGCCGACGCGGCGCGCCTCCTCGACGAGTACCTCCTTCGCTTTCCGAACGGCGCCAACGCCGCCGACGCGCGCGAGCTGCGCGCGAAGGTGCGCTGACGAGACGCGCGGACGAGACGCACGGGCGGATCATCCCGGCTGACATCGTGCAGGCAAGCGGGCTACGTTTCGAAGATGCTCTTTCGGCGCGTGGCGTCTGCGCTCGTGGCGCTCGCCGGCGTGCTCGCGGCGGGGAACGCGCGCGCCGAGAAGCGAACGGTCGCCCTCGTCAACGGCAACGACGTGATGGAGCGGCAGGTGCGCATCGCGCTGTCGACGTGGCGACTCGAAGTCCGGCACGTCGATTGGACGAGCCTCTCGAGCGGCATGCCGCAGGCCGCGAAGGAGGCGCGGCAAGTGGCGGACGCGCAGAAGGTCGATCTCGTCGTGTGGATCAGCGAGACCGGCACGTCGCACGCGCTGTGGGTCTACGACGCGACGGCCGGTCACATCGTCACGCGCCCGTTGACGATGGCGCCGCCGACCGATGCGGCGAACGCAGCGTCGCTCGCGCTGACGGTGAAGACGCTCATGCGCTCGACGACCGCGGCGCCGGCCGACGAGCGGCTCCGCGCGGCGGAGCCGACGCTCCCGACCGTCGGCGTCTTTCGCGTGGAGGCGTACGGCGGTGCGCGTCGCGTCGCGCGGGGCGGCGACGCGGACATGCGCATCGGCTTGACCGCGCTGTGGTTCCCTCGCCCATTGGGCGAGTACGTCGGCGTGGGCTTCTCGTTCGCGGCGGGGCCCGGCATCGGCGTCGCGACGTCGGCGTTCGCCGGACGCTATCTGGACCTCGCGCTCGGTCCGGCGCTGCGCGGGCGCATCCCGCTCGGCGCTCGATTCGCCATCGAGCCGGAGGTCGGCCCGCAGCTCCACCTCACGTCGCTCGACGGCGCGACGACGCTCGCCGCCGACAACGTCCCGGTCAAGTCGACGCAGAGGGACGCGGCGGTCGACGGCGCCGTTCTCTTCTCGTTCGCCGTCACGCCGCAAGTGGCGCTCGGTCTGCGCGGCGGCGCCTCGTACCTCCTCCGCTTCCAGAACTACACGGTGGCGGGGCAGTCGGTCCTCGACCTTTTGCCGCTGCAGCTTCAGGCCGCGCTCGTTCTCGGGGCGCGCCTCAATTGAGGCGAGCGCACCGCGTGCCGGCCGCGACGCGCGGAGCTAGACTGTGAAGCGTATGTCCTCGCGCGCGCTCAGGTGCACGGCGCTCGCGCTGCTCGGCGGCGCCCTCGGCCTCTCGGCGTGCGGCAGCGCGGAGACGATCGAGCTGCTCCCGACGAGCGACGGCGGCCTCGGCGAGGCGTCGTTCGCCGACGGCGAAGGCCCTTCGGACGCGCCGACGCGCCCGTGCGACTTCGTCGACGCGGGGCCGCGCCAAGCGTGCCGGGGCAACGGCGCGTCGTGCCAGGGGCCGAGCGACTGCTGCTCCTCGCGGTGCGACCGCGGCGTGTGCCTCGCGCCCGGCGCGTGCGGCGGTCCCGGCACCGCGTGCACGACGCGCGACGCGTGCTGCAGCGGCCGCTGCGAGCCGGGCGGCGGCGTCGGCGGCGGCGCGCGCAGGTGCACCAACTACTGCCTCGCCGACGGCGCGTCGTGCGCGGGCGCGCAGGAGTGCTGCTCGCTCGCGTGCAACGGCGGCGTCTGCGGCGGCGCGCTGTGCCTCAAGGAGGACAGCCCGTGCTCGTCCGCCAGCGAGTGCTGCTCGGGCAGCTGCGACGGCGACGTGAAGCGATGCCGCGTCGGCGGCGCCTGCAAGGGGACCGGCGACGAGTGCGATCCGACCCAGAACGAGTGCTGCACCGCCGTCTGCACGAACGGCACGAGCGGCTCGCGTTGCGATCCCGGGCCCGGCCCATGCCGACCGCCGGGCTCGTTCTGCAGCGTCGACGGCGACTGCTGCCGCGCGCCGTGCGCGGTCGGCCCGAACGGCTACAAGACGTGCGCCGCGCCGCCGCTCCCCGACGGTCAAGGCTGCACGTCGAACGCAGACTGCGCGACCCGCATCTGCACCGGGATGCCACCGGTGTGCGGCGCGCCCCAGGCGCAGTGCAAGCTCGTCGGGTCGACGTGCAACATCGCCTCCGACTGCTGCTCGGGGCTGTGCGCCGCCGGCTTCTGCGGGAGCAACTGCAGCCTGCGCTGACGGCGCTTCGAGGTCAGTCGTCGTCGATGTCGACCGGCGTGCCGTCGGGGACGCGCCGGGCGATCGCGCGGATTTGCTCGTCCTCGACGCCGATGCACCCGAGCGTCCAGTCGCGCTGCTCCATCGTCACGTCGGGCCGGGCGTTGTAGCCGTCGGGCGTCCCGCCGTGAATGCCGATGTCGCCGCCGATCGTCGCGTCCTTCGGCAGCGCGCCCGCGGCCTTGAGCGCGCGGAAGCGCTTCCAGTCGTCGGCGTTCGGGTAGTCGAGGCGCATGAAGATCGTGAACGCGCTCGGGCCGCGGCTCTGCACGTGGTAGCGCCCGACGGGAGTGACGCGGTCACCTTCGCGCCTCTTGAAGCCGGCGCCGCCGGGCCCGAGCGACACCGCGTACCGCGCGGCGACGCCGTCCGCCGTCAAGAGCTCCATCGTGTGCGCCGCCTTGTGGATGGCGATCTTCGTCACCGTCCCCGGTCGCGACTGGGCGGCGGTGGCGACGGTCGCGCGCGGCGTAAAGGCGAGCGCCGCGACGGCCAGGGAGAGGGCGAGAGCAGAGAGTTTCACCGGTCCTCCTCTTCAAGGACCGCCCAGGACCCGTCCGCTTGGGTTGAGACTTCGCTATAACGAAGGCCGCGATGCTGCCCGCCACGGTGACGGAAAAGCTCGACAGTCTCCCGGTGACGCCGGGCGTCTACCTCTTCAAGGACAAGAAGGGGGCGGTCGTTTACGTCGGCAAGGCGAAGAGCCTTCGCAGCCGAGTGCGCAGCTATTTCCAGGCGGGGGGCACCGACACCCGCTTCTTCATTCCGATCCTCCACAAGGTCATCGGAGATCTCGACACGATCGTGACCGGCTCCGAGAAGGAGGCGACGATCCTCGAGAACGAGCTCATCAAGAGCCACAAACCGCGCTTCAACGTGAAGCTCCGCGACGACAAGGACTTTCTGTCCCTGCGCCTCCCGGTCGACCAGCCGTGGCCGCGCCTCTATCTCGTCCGCCGCCCCACCGGCGACGATGGCGCTCGGTACTTCGGCCCTTACCACTCGGCGACGAGCGCGCGCCGGACGCTGCACCTCGTGAACAAGCACTTCCAGCTGCGCACGTGCAGCGACACCGAGATGGCCGCGCG
>JAYVXL010000633.1:0-13469 GCA_043785185.1 Myxococcales bacterium | reverse complement strand
GTTGGCGCCGCAGCAGCTCGAGTGCGTGCCGGGATCGCCGACGCGCAGCGCCTTCTTCGTGTTGACCTCGACGTTCGGCGAGCCGTTCACCGCGGGGCCGACGCACGTGTGCGGACACTTCGAACAGCCGTGGCTGTCGGAGGGGACCTTCGACTTGTCGTCCAGCCTGCCTTGCGCTTTGAGGGCCATCGTCGTCCTCCTCCTTCTCAGTCGAGCTTCACGTCGGGAACGGGGACGGGCGGGTCGATCGGGCCCTTCGTCCCCTCGGGGAGGAAGGGCGGCGTGCCCGGCGCGCCCGGCGCCGGCGAGCCCGGCGGCGTCGGCGGCGTGGCGGGCGAGACGGTGTCGACGTGCGGCGGCGGCCCGCTCTTCCCCTCGTTGATCTTCACCATCGGGCCGCCCTGAATCTCGATGGTGCCCTTCTCGCTCGAGAGGTGCAGCTCCTTGCCGGCGTGGAGGTGAATGTCCCCCTTCGCGTTGAGGAAGATGTCGGGGCCGACCAGCGTGATGCTCGCGTCGCCGGTGGTGATGATGATCTTCTTCGACTGCGCCTCCATCGACGTGCCGACGGTCGGCCCGACCGAGACCTTGTGGCTCATCCCCACCATCGTCGTGTCGGTCATCCCGATCGTCGCGCTGCGCGCCATGCCGACGGCGAGCGTGTCGGTCGTGCCGATCGTCATCGTCCGCGTCTTGCCCACGGCGAGCGTGTCGGCGTTGCCGATCGTGACGGTGCGCGCGTCGCCGATGTTCGACGACTCGTCATGCTTGACGATGTACGAGAGGTTCTTCTCCGCTTGGACGTGGATCTCCTCGCTCCCGGCGGAGTCCTCGAAGCTGATCTCGTTGAAGCCCGTCCCGTGCGGGTAGCTGTTGCTCTTCCACCCGCTCTTCGTCTTGTTCGCCGGCAGCGCGTACGGCACGCCGGTGACGCCGTTGTGCACGCGGCCGATGATGACGGGCATGTCCGGGTTGCCCTCGAAGAACTCGACGAGCACCTCGTGGCCGACGCGCGGGATGTTGATCATGCCGAACGAGCCGCCCGACCAGGGGTTGCTCACCCGCAGCCAGCACGAGCTCTTGTCGTCGTAGTTGCCGTCGCGGTCCCAGTGAAACTGCACGCGCACGCGGCCGAACTCGTCGGTGAAAATCTCCTCGCCGGGGGGGCCGACGACGAGCGCGCTCTGCACGCCGTGCACGCGCGGGCGGTCGGTGACGCGCTCGGGGCGATACGTGTGCTCGGCGAAGACGCAGCTCGCCTTGCCCGTCACGGCGCCGTCGGTCGCGCCTTCGATCGTGCTCGAGACGACGAGGAGCGGCACCTCGGGCGCGAGGTCGGCGCGCGGGTGGTGCGGCGCCGGCGACATCTGGTTGATGCCGAAGACGGTCCCCGGCAGCAAGTCGAGCACGTTCGTGCTCATGTCGACGAGGAGGCGCGCGCGACGCGCCGCGTCCATCTCGCGCTTCGCCGTCGGGTCCATCGTCGCCGTCACGACGTTCGGGCCGTGATCGCGATCGGCGACGGGTTTTTCCGTCTTGTCGGAGTCCCACCAGAAGACGCCGGGGTCGTAGCTGTATTGCTCGTACGCGTCCTCGAGCGTGCCGGCCTTCGCCTTGCCGAGGCGCGGCAGCGTCGGCGCTCGGAAGTCCCAGTCGCGCACCGCGAAGCGCCCCGCGCGCACGCGCTGGCGCAGCGTGACGTCGGAGCAGTAGTTGAGATCCGCGGTCATCGCGTCGGACTGGTCGGTGTACGCCAGCGGCTGCTTGCGCTTGTTCTTGGTATCGGTGGGCTTGTCCTTGAGGACGAGGCGCGTGATCTCGTCGCCTCGACGTTTGGTCGCGTCGTGGGTGAACGCGTACGTGATGCCGGCCTCCTCGAGGAGACGCGACATGAACGCGAAGTCCGACTCGTCGTACTGCACGCAGTATTCGTGCGCCGGGTACTGCTCCTGCAGCTCCATCACCGGCGTGATGTTCCACTCCGCGAGCAGCTCCTTGACGATCACCGGCGTCGTCTTGTGCTGGTAGATGCGGAGGTTCTTGCGCAGCGTCGAGCGCCAGAGCATCGGCGCGATCTTGATGCGGTACGTCGCCTGCGCGAGCGTGAGCGCGGAGACGGACATGTCCGCGACGATCCCGGCCCAGGCGCGCGGCATCGCGAGCGACCCGCGGTTGAGGTCGCTCAAGACGGGATTCACCCAGAGCGCGGCGCCCTTGCCGACGATCGCGTCCAGATCGACGGCCTCGTTCTGCGAGACCGCCACGACGTCGAGCTCGAACAGCTCGCTCAGCGATTCGTGCGCGCGGAAGGTGCGAACGTCGAGGACCTCGGAGGATTGCGCGAACGCGAGCTTGAACGAGTTGGTCGTCACACTGGTGCTCCCTATGAACGATCGTACGCGCGCGCTCCGCCCTTTTCGCCAACCTACTTAGCCTGGATCCGCGCCGTACCGGACGCGCCGCGGCCACGGAACGGCTGAGAAGCAGCGCGCCGCGTCGCGAGCACGCGTGCTCCTACACGCTCCTAGCAAGACGCAGACCCCGCGACGTCGGCGCGCGCGCGCGGAATCGCGCGCGCTTTTGGGCCCTCGCGGCGCGCGCGGCCGACGATCGGAACGGCGCGTTCCGATCCGCAGGATCGGAGAGGTCCGAGCGTCGCCCCTACGCGGTGTAAGCTCTGGGGGTGAGCGCGCGACGAATTCATGGCGCGGCCGTGGTGGCCCTGTCGGCGGCGCTCGCGGCCTGCTCGCTCTTGTTCCAGCTCGATCCGCCTGCGCAAGGCCGGGACGCTGGGCTCCTCGCCATCCCCGACGCGCCGCCGTTTCCCGCCGGCGACTCCGCGCCTCCGCCTGGGTGCCCGCTGCAGCACTGGCCGGAGCGGCCGTCGGCGGACGACCCGAGCGGCGGTGACGTCGACCTCACGTTCGCGGTGCAGACCGTCGAGCTCGGCCTGGGCGACGCCGGTCCCGCGCCCGGGTTCGACCTCGACGGCCTCTGCACCTGCCCCGACGCGCCATCGTGCGTGGGCCCAGGGCCGATGTGCGATCGGGACGGCGGCGTCGATGACGGCGTCGCCGATCTCCTCCTCAGCTTGAGCAGCTTCGGAAAGGTCGTCGACCCGAACCGCGTGAACCAATACATCGCGTGGGGTCACAACGGCATGCTGCTCGTGCTCCACCACTACAACGGCACGCCCAACGACAGGAGCGTGGAGCTGGCGTTCTTCGTGTCCGACGGGACGCCGCTCGACGACGCCGGCTACCACGTGCCCGCGAAGTTCGACGGCACGGACGTGTGGACGCTCAACCGCAGCTCCATCCTCGCGGGCAAGGGGCCGCCGTTCTTCCCCGTCTTCTTCGACACGACGGCGTACGTCGCGGGCGGTGTCCTCGTCGCGCGCGCGGAGTTCCCGTTCGTCATCTCTGGCCTCGTGAATCTCACCGCGCGCGTGCAGAGCGGCGTCCTCGTCGCGCGCATCGTGCGCGATGCCCTACCGCACCTCGAGGACGGAGTCATCGCCGGCCGCTGGGCCACGCGCGACGCGCTCACGGCGCTCGCGGCGTTCGACGATCCGTTCGTCGACGGCGGCAAGCTGTGCGGGAGCAGCCTCACCTACCAGGCCGTCAAGCCGCGGATCTGCGGCTCCGTCGACATCGCCGCGCGCCCTGCCGACGATCGCACGGGCGCGCGCTGCGACGCGTTCTCCCTGGGCTTCGGCTTCCGCGCCGTCGCGGCGGTGGCCGGGGGGCTCGGCCCGGTCCTCGACGGCGGCTTCCCCTGCGGCGTGGGCTACCAGGACGACTGCGCGAACTGACGCGTCGCCGTGGGGCGCGCGAGGTACTGCCAGAGCGTGAGCCCCGCGAGGACGACGCCGAGCCCGAGCGCGACGTCGCCGACGGCGCGGAATGTCGGTAGCGGCTGCTGATCGCCGCTGCCACGCGCGCGTAGCGCGTCGTACTGGCGCCACGCGAGCGCGCCGAAGATCGCCGCGGTGCCGAGCGCCGCCGCCGCCGCGCCGCCGAGGACGTAGACACGCGTGGGGACCGGGCGCGTCTCCGGTGCGGCGTCGAGCGCCGCGCGCGCGCTCGGCCGCGTCGCGTCGCGCGGCCAGGCGATCGTGATGGGCCGGAGCTTCACGCCGATGGCGACGACGACCTCGAGACGAACGGCGCCGAGCGCCGCCGCGCGACCCTCGAACCGGTGCGTGCCGGGGTCGAGCTCGAGCGGCTTGC
This sequence comes from Myxococcales bacterium, assembly GCA_043785185.1. Taxonomy (GTDB): domain Bacteria; phylum Myxococcota_A; class Polyangia; order Polyangiales; family Polyangiaceae; genus JANYHK01. The sequence goes on along the minus strand of JAYVXL010000633.1, from coordinate 9,237 downwards.
CGTCGACCTGCCGCGCCGCGCCGCCGTCGACCGAGAACGAGGCGCCGACGAGGTCGTTGCCGTCCGGATCCTTTGCGACGACGACGACGCTAGGGCGCGCCTGCCGGTTCTCCTCGAGCCATCGTCGGCACGAGTCCTGGATGACGTCGGGGCACTCGGGGCGCAGGCACTTGAGCAGCTCGTCGCGCTCCTCGAGGAGCGACTGCGCCGCGTGGAGCCGCTGCGCAAGGACGGCCGACGCGCGGCACGAGGCGAAGTCGGGGTCGGCGGCGGCGGCGGCGGTCGCGTGGAGCGCGCTCAGCGCAACGAGCGCGCACGCGAGCGGCAGGCCGCCTGCCCGATTCACTCGCACTTCTCCACGAAATCGAGCGTGCCGTCCGCGCGCGAGACCGGCACCACGCGGCACTTGGGCGGCGCGGCCGGCGCGGGCGCGCTCGCGTCCGCCGCGGGGCGCGCGGTCGCGCCTGCGTTCGGGCGGCCCGCGGGCGTCGAGCGCACGGCGGTCCTCGTCGCCGTTGGCTTCGCGGCGGTGACCCGCGCGGCCTGCGCGTCGGCCTCGGGCGGGGCGACAGGCGCGCGGTCGGTGCTCGGCGCGCTCAGGACGGGCTCCGGCGGGGCCGGCGGCGCTGGCGCGGCGACCACGACCGGCGGCATCGCGCGCGGACGCGCGTCGTGACGGAGCGCCGCGCGGGCCCCGACGACCCCGAGCGCCGCGAGCACCAACGCCGGCACGAGGACGCGCCAAGTGGGGCCCGTCGGCGCGCGCGCCTCGAGATCGCGCTGCATCGGCTGCGGCGTCACCGAGACGAGCGTGCGGACGGCTTCGGCGACCGCCGTCCGCACGGGCGTCGGCGAGGTCACCGGCGGCGCAGGATCGCGCACGGTCACGTCGCTCCCTTCGGCCGCCGGCGGCGGCGTCGTCTCGGTGCGCAGCACGCGCGACGCGCGCGACAGCAGCGCGTCGGCGCAGAGCCGCTCGACGTAGCTCGCGACGGTCGACATCGGCACCGTCCCGCACGCCTCGAGCGCCAAGGCCATCTCACGCGCCGTGGCATAGCGGGTCACCTTGTTTCGCAAGAGCGCGCGCGCGCAGACCTCGTCGACGCGCGCGTCGAGGCCCGGGACGCTGTTCGACGGAGGCGGAACGACGCCGCGCAGCACCCGCGCGATCGTGAGCGCCTCGCTCGCCTCGGCGAAGAGGCGCCGCTGCGTCAGCGCCTCCCACAGCACGATGCCGGCGGCGAACACGTCGGCGCGGCGGTCGATCTCCGTCGACTGGAGCTGCTCCGGCGCCATGTACGCGAGCTTGCCCTTCGCCTGCCCGTTCTGCGTCGAGTGCATCCGACCCGCGGCCTTTGCGATGCCGAAGTCGAGGACGCGCGCGGCGCCGTCGGCCCCGACCAGGATGTTCTGCGGCGACACGTCGCGGTGCACGACGGACAGCGGCTCGCCGCGCTCGTCGCGCACCTCGTGCGCCGCGTGCAGGCCGTGGAGGACCTGCGAGAGGATCGTCGCGATGATGGCCGGCGGCGGCGGCTCCCCCAGATCGGCCGCGCGCGCGAGCAGCTCCGCGAGCGACGCGCCCACGACGTAGTCCATCACGATGAGCAGCTCGTCGCCGAGCTGCGTCACGTCGAGCGTCGGCACGACGTTGGGGTGCCGGATGCGCATCGTGATGCGCGCCTCGTCGAGGAGCATGTACGTGAGCTCCTTGTCCTCGGCGAGGTGCGGGTGCATGCGCTTGACGGCGACCGTGCGGCTGAGGCCCGCCGCGCCGGTCATTCGCCCGAGAAAGACCGACGCCATGCCCCCCGAGCCAATTTTGTCGAAGAGCGCGTAGCGCCCGATGACGATGGGGACATCCGAACCGCCGGTCACCTCGCAAGGCTACCAGCCGCGCGGCGGGCGGACCATCGGCCGCCGCGCGGGTTACCGCGCGAGCGGAATCGCCGTCCGCCGGGGCCTCTTGCGGTAAGATTCACCGCGTGAAGCACGAGGAGGAGGCGACCTCCGTAAGCCCGCTGGCGCTTCGCGCCCCTCCCGTCGTGAGCTACCGCTGCGTCGTGCTCGCCGGCCCGGACGCCGGCGCGTCGTTCGATCTCGACGCGACCGCAGCGTTCCGCTCGCTCCTCGGCACGGGCCCCGCCTGCGCCATCCGCCTCACCGACCGCCTCGTCTCGCGCCGCCACGCGTCGCTCGAGCTCGTCAGCGGCGCCCTGCGACTGCGCGACCTCGGCTCGACGAACGGGACGCGGCTCCAGGGCGTGTCGATCGTCGAGGCCATCCTCGGCGGCGGCGAGACGCTCCAGATCGGGGACAGCGCGCTCCGCGTCGACGCGCTCGCCGACAACGTGCAGCTCCCCGGCGCGCCTGGCTTCGGCCGCGTCCTCGGCACCAGCCCGGAGATGCGCCGCGTCTACACCATCGCCAAGCGCCTCGCGGCGAGCGACATCCCGACGATCATCGAAGGCGAGACCGGCACCGGAAAGGAGGCCCTCGCCGAGGCGATTCACGTGGCGAGCGCGCGCGCGGCCGGGCCGTTCGTCGTCATCGACTGCACGACGCTCGCCGCGAACCTCGTCGAGAGCGAGCTCTTCGGACACGAGCGTGGAGCCTTCACCGGCGCGCAGACGACGCGCAAGGGCGTCTTCGAGCAGGCGCACGGCGGGACGCTCTTCATCGACGAGCTCGGAGACCTCGATCTGTCGCTGCAGGCCAAGCTCCTGCGCGCCGTCGAGCGCTCCGAGGTCCGCCGCGTGGGCGGCAACGCGTGGCTCAAGGTGGACGTGCGCGTCATCGGCGCGACGCGCCGCGACCTCGACCGGCAGGTGCAGGAGGGACGCTTCCGCGACGATCTCTTCTACCGCCTCGCGATCGGTCGCGTGGAGCTGCCGCCGCTCCGCGACCGCGAGGGAGACGTCGCGTTCCTCGCCGAGGTGTTCTGGAGCGACCTCGGCGGCGTGCCGCCCATTCCGCCGGAGATCATGGCGCGCATCGAGCGGCACACGTGGCCGGGCAACGTGCGCGAGCTGCAGAACGCGATCGCGCGCTACCTGTCGATGGGCGAGATCGGGCCCGACGTCGGCGCGGACGCCGAACAGGTGACCGCGGGTCCGGCGGCGGGAGGCGCGGGCGGCGACTTCATCGAGGCGCTCCTCGATCAGAAGCTCCCGCTCATCGTCGGCCGCCAGCACGTCGTCGCGGAGTACGAGCGGCGGTACGTCGGGCGCGTGCTCGCCGCGCACGGCGGCCACGTCGGCCGCGCGAGCGACGCGTCGGGCATCGGCCGTCGGTACTTCCAGCGCATCCGGAACCGCTCCAAGTAGCATCGACGCGTAGCGAGGGCCGACGACCGGGCGCCGAGAGTCGGGTATGACGTCGGTATGAGCGCACCGCGCGGCCGCGAGCTCGGCCTGCCGTTCCCGGGGACTCCGGGCACGCACAACGCCATCACCGACGTGCCCGGCCTCGGCGTCGGCTTCGCCACAGTCGTCTCGCCGCCCGGCGCTTCGCCGCAGGTCCGCACGGGCGTGACGGCGATCGTTCCGCACCTCGTCGAGGCCGCGCCCATCGTCACGTGGGCGGGCTTCCATTCGCTCAACGGCAACGGCGAGATGACCGGCCTCCACTGGGTCGAGGACGCCGGCATGTTCCGTGGCCCCATCTGCATCACGAATACGCACAGCGTCGGCGTCGTCCACCACGCCGCCGTGCGCTGGTCGGTCGCCCGCTACAAACCCGCGCTCGCGGCGCACCCGTTCTGGGCGATGCCGATCGTCGCCGAGACGTACGACGGCGCGCTCAGCGACATCGACGGCCAGCACGTCACCGAGGCGCACGCGCTCACCGCGCTCGCCGCCGCGAAGGGCGGCCCGGTCGCCGAGGGCAACGTCGGCGGCGGCACCGGCATGATCGCCTACGGCTGGAAGGGCGGCACCGGCACGTCGTCGCGCCGCGTCGAGGCCGGCGGCAGGAGCGGCGTCGTCGCGGCGCTCGTTCAAGCGAACCACGGGCGCGGCGAGTGGCTCACGGTGCTCGGCGTCCCGGTCGGGCGCCACCTCCACCCCGAGCAGTTCTACGCGAAGGAGACGGGCTCGATCATCGTCATCCTGGCGACGGATCTTCCGATGATGCCGCACCAGCTCCGTCGCCTCGCGAAGCGAGCGTCGATCGGCGTCGGCCGCGGGGGCACGCCCGGCGGCAACTCGTCGGGGGACATCTTCCTCGCCATCTCGACCGGCAACGCGATGCCGACCCCCGAGCTCGGCCCGCCGGTCTGGACGCTCGAGGCCGTCAGCGACGAGCAGTTCAACCCGATCTACATGGCGGCCGTCGAGGCCATCGAGGAAGCCGTCATCAACGCCATGCTCGCCGCGGAGGACACGCCGACGTTCCGGCCGGCCGGCAAGACGGTGCGCGCCATCCCGAAGGGTGAGCTGCTCGCGACGATGGCGCGCTACGGCCGGGGCTGAGGCGCCGCACGGATGACTGCGCGCCCCACGGATCCCGACCGGCAGCTCCTTCGCGGCCTCGGCGTGCGGCAGCTCACCGCGAACATCTTCAACCACACCGTCGGCAGCGGCATCTTCGTACTGCCGGCGCTCGCGGTCGCGCAGCTCGGCGCCGCCGCGCCGCTCGCTTACGTGGCGTGCGCGGGCGTGATGGCGCTCGTCGTCCTCGTCTTCGCGGAGGCCGGCAGCCGCGTGAGCGCGACCGGCGGGCCGTACGCGTACGTCGCGGCGGGCCTCGGCCCGTTCTTCGGCTTCGCGGCGGGCGCGCTCCTCGTCTTGTCGGACGTGGCGGCGGCGGGGGCGATCGCCGTGCTCCTCGGCCGCTCGCTCGCGCGCCTCGCGGGGCTCTCGGGCGCGGCGTGGCCGGGGGCCTTTGCCGTCGGGCTCATCTTTGGCCTGTCCGCTCTCAACATCCGGGGCCTCCGCTGGGGCGCCCGCGTCGTCGAGGTGCTCACCGCGGCGAAGCTCGTGCCGCTGCTCTTCTTCGTGCTCGTCGGCGCGTTCTTCGTCGCGCCCGCGAATCTCCACTGGGCGGGGTCGCCGAGCGCGTCGCAGGTGGCGACGACGTCCGGCACGCTCATCTTCGCGTTCACCGGCATCGAGACGGCGCTGATGCCGAGCGGAGAGGTCCGCGAGCCGACGCGCACCGTCCCGCGCGCCGCGCTCCTCGCGCTCGGCGCCGCGACGCTCGCGTACCTCGCGGTGCAAGCCGTCGCGCTCGGCGTCGCCGGCCCGGCGCTCGCGCGCGACGAGGTCGCCCCGCTCGCGAGCGTCGCGGCCGCGTTCGCCGGGCGCGCGGGCGCTGCGATCCTGCTCGCCGGCGCCTCGATCTCGATGTTCGGCTGGCTCACCGGCTCGGCCCTCGCCGCGCCGCGCGCCTTCTTCGCGCTCGCCCGCGACGGCTTCTTCCCGCGTCGCCTGGCCGCCGTCCACCCGACGTACCAGACGCCCCACGTCGCGATCGGCGCCTACGCCGTCGTCACCGTCGCCATCTCGCTCACCGGCACGTTCGAGCAGCTCGCCGTCCTCGCGAACCTCGGCGCGCTCGCCGTGTACTTCCTCGCGGCCGTCGCGCTCGTGCGTCTCCGGCGTCGCGACGTCCGCCTCGAGAGCGCGCCGTTCGTCGTCCCGGGTGGGCCGCTCGTCCCGGTCCTCGCGTGCGTCGCCGTGGCGTGGATCTTCGTCAACGCGGCGACCGCGCGCGAGCTCAAGGCGCTCGCGGGCGTGCTCGCGATCTCGCTCGTCGCGTTCCTGGCGCGGCGAGAGCGGAGCTGATCCAGCTAGCCCGCGGGCACCGGGATCGGCTGATCGAACTGCGCCACCGAGAGCGAGTACGTGCCGGTGCTGCACGTGCCGTCGTGGCTTCGGACCTCGACCGCGATCGTGCGCGACATGTCCGAGAACGCAACGTCAGGCCACACGAGATCCACCGCGTCGACGCGCGACAGCACGTTCGAGGAGCTCTGCGAGACCTTCTGGCATTCGAGGAGATCCTTCTGCACGTTCATGTACGTGTAGAGATCGAACTTCGTGTCGTCCGGCGAGACGAGCTTGACGTGCACGCCCAGGTCGATGGGCGTCAGGTTGTACGTGACGGTCTCGTTGACCCGAACCGTGAACCACTTGGAGCAGCGGCCTTGCGCGGACACCTTGCCGCCGCCTTCTTGACCGGACATCGCGCCGAGGTAAACCGCGGTCTGACACGAATCGTTGGGGAGCGCCGCGCCGTCGTGCAGCGTGCCGCCGTCGCCGTCGAAGGGCCGCGTCGCACCGCCGTCGCCACCGCCGTCGTTCGCGACCGCTGTGGGCGCGTGCCCGTCGGCCGCGCCGCCGTCCGCGCCGTCGATGCCCGACGTGCTGGCGCCCGGCTTCTCGGCGCCGGGCGCGTCGAGGTTCCGATCCGGCCCGGGCGAGGCGCCGCTGCCGCACGCCACGAGGAGACCGAGAGACGCGGGGATCGCCCACATGAGGGAACGCATGCGGCGCACATACGCACACACCGTGCCGGCACCACCAATCGCGCACATGCACCCACCCGCCACGGCGACGATGCACGATCTCGGGCTCCAACGTCACAAAGGACTGAGATATCGGTGTACCACGCGTGGTCTCTCTATTACCCGGGCGGCCGTCCGCGGCGCGAGGCAGGTGACGTGCTGAGACGAGGCTCTTTCCTCGCGGTTCTCTTCGGGCTCGTGATCGCCGCGGTGGTCCTCACGGCCGCCCTCGCCGCCTCGGCGCCGCCGCGCGTGCGGGCGCCGCGCGGGCCGACGGGCATTGGCGTGAAGAAACCGAAGCCGCCGCCGGCCGACGACGCCGACGCTGGCGCCGCGGACGCGGGCGCGGCAGCCGCCGCCGAGCCCGACGCCAGCGCCGCCGCGGCAAATGCTGCCGCCGCCGCCGCGTCGGCCGACGCCGGGCCCGAGCCGGAGATCTTCGTCCCCGTGCCGCCGCCCACCAAGGACGCGGCGGAAGAGGACCCGTCCGCCGGCGGCGAGAAGAAGCGCTCGTCCATCGCCCCCGACCTCGCGTCGATCGCGATGACCTGGTACCTGCTCCCGACGGGGTCGGTCGCCTACCAAAAGCAAGCGGTCCCCATCGATCGCTTCGTGTACGGGATCATCTCGACGCGCTTCGGCCTCATCGTCACCGCGGCGCCTTACCCGAAGTGGACGGTCACCGGCCACGTCGGCTTCGACGCCAGCTACGTGCGCGCGGGCGTCGGCGCGGCGACGGTGATCCCGAACGGGCCGATCACGACGACGGTGATCTTGGACGAGGCCACCGTCGCGTATCACCCGACAGAATGGCTCGATTTCAAGCTCGGCCACCAGCGCCTCCCGTTCAGCATCGCGCACGCGGTCGTCCTCACCGGGCAGATGTTCCCGCAGCGGCCGGGCCCGACGAGCACGTTCCTCGCGGGGCCCGACGACGGGGCCCTCGCGACCGTCACGTTCCTCGAAGAGCGCCTCCGCGCGTCGACCGGCGTGTTCAACGGACAGAGCCTCGCCCTCGAGCTGCCGGGGTCTACGGCGGTCGGGCCGACGTGGTCGGCGTTCCTCGCCGCGCAGCCGCTCGGGTCGATGAACCCGCAAGAGGGCGATCCGAAGCGCGGGCCGTTCCGCTTCGAGCTCGGCGTGGGCGGCCTCCTCCGCAAAGGGGAGCTCTACGACGCGAGCGGCTTCGGCTCGACGGCGTTTCGCGACGTCCGCGCGAACGCGGCCATCCGCGCGTCGTTCGCCGGCGCCTTCCTTCAAGGCGAGTACCTCTACCGCCTGCAGACCGACGATCTCTCGCTGCGCCCCGCGTCGGCGCGCGGCCTCTACGTCGAGGGCTCCTATTACATCCCGGTGTCGACCGTCGCCCTCTCGCCGCTCGCCCGTTACGGCTACTCGATCGTCAACCAGGAGTTCGACCCGCGCAGCGCCAACACATTCGAAGGGGGGATCGCCTTTTACCCACTCGCGGATCTCGAACAGCCCGACTCGCTGCGCATCATCACCCATTACTCGTACGAGCTGCGTCGGCCGTTCCGTGAAGCCTCCCACGGCGCGGTCTTGAATTTGCAGATGGTGTGGTGATGTGGTCAGGTATCCCCCAGGGTAAGCACAGCCGTAGACCTTTCGCGGCCATCGTGTGGCTCCTGGGCAGTGCCGCGCTGGCGTCGGTCGCGTGCGGCAGCGCCGATGCGCCGCGGGTCACCGCGAACGAGCCGGGCTCGAGCACGACGACGACGGCCCAAGCCGCGAAAGAGCTCGCGTGCAAGTCCGACACGGACTGCAGGACCGGCGAGAAGTGCGGGAACGACGGCTTCTGCAAGCTCCGCCGCTGCGCCGACACGCTCCCCGCCCCTCCGAAGCTCGCCGGGCACGGGTACCTGAGCCTCTACCAGGGCCTCGTCACCGCGAGCGAGAAGAAGGCGTCGCTCCACGGCTTCGAGGCGAAGGGCGCGATCTTCTCCGCGAACGCGGTGGGCGAGCACGCGCTGGCCGGCACGATCGTCGACGTCGCGAGCGGCAAGTTCGACGGGTCGCGCGCCCAGTCGACCGCGGTGGCCACGAGCACGAGCACGAAGGTGATGTTCGAGGGCCCGACGGAGCGCGCGCTCGACGTGCCCTTCGTGCCCGTCGCGATCGCCGCCGGTGACGTGAACGGCGACGGCATCGACGAGCTCGTCGTCGCCGCGGCGGACAACCGCTTCGCGGTCTGCACCGTCGCCACCAACCACTGCGACGCCAAGGCGATCCCGGGCGGCGCGATTATCGACGTCGGCGTCGGCGACGCGGACGGCGACGGCTTCGTCGACGCGACGTTCCTCTTGTCCGACGCGCGCGTCACGCTCGCGAACATCGACGCCGCCGGAGACGGCGCGATGCACGTCCTCGCCGCGCCGCCGGGCAACGCGAAGCTGAAGCGCCTCGCCGTCGGGGATCTCGACGGCAACGGCAAGCCCGAGGTCTACGCCCTCGAGGACGGCGGCTGGTTCGGCAGCGACAAGCTCCACCGCCTCAGCCTGACGGCGGACACGTACGCGCTCGCGTTCTCTACGACGATGCGGCGCACGGCGCTCGATCTCGACATCGGGCACCTCGCGGGCAAGCAGGCCGACCTCGTCGTCCTCACCGCGGCGAACACCGTGCAGGTCATGGCGCTGGCGGGCGCGAGCGCCTTCACGACGCCGGAGGAGGCGGCGCTGCCGGTGCCGAGCGGCGAGACGGCGCACCGC
>JAYVXL010000632.1:0-4296 GCA_043785185.1 Myxococcales bacterium | reverse complement strand
CGAGCTCGTTCCAGCCGACCTTCGCGTAGTCGGCGGCGGTCTGCGTGCAGCCGTGGAGCGCGACGACGAGCGGCGCGCTCACGGGCGCGGTCGCCGGCGAGTAGCGGTACATCTTGAGGCCGGCGGGGTTCGAGCCGAAGCTCGTGACCTCTTGAAGCGCGCCGGCCGCCTGCGCCGAGCCGTGCGCGGCGACGAGGACGAGCACGCCGAGCGTCGTCGCCGCGGCCATCTGCGCGACGCGCTGCGCGCTCCTCGTGAAGCCGCGCGTCGAGAGGAGCAGCGTCGCGACGCCGAGGAGCGCCGTGCCGCTCACCGCGGCGATGGCGAACGCGAGCGACGTGTGGAACGCGTGCGACACCGCGACCGTGACCATCGGCACGAACGCCGCGACCGACGAGCCGACGTGGTAGACGAGGCCGATGCTGCGCGCGCGCGTCTCCGGCGGGTAGAGGTCGGTGAGGAGCATCGGCGTGACGCCGCAGAAGCCCGCGCCGAACATGCCCGTCGCGAAGGCGCCGACGCCGAGGAGCGAGGAGGACGCGCCGACGTACAGCGCGAGGAACGGCAGCGCGAGGAGCGCGGGCGTCGCGATGGCGACGGCGGCGCCGTGGCGCGAGGCGACGAAGCCCGCGCCGATCGAGCCGATGAGCATGCCCGACGTGAAGAGCATGACGAGGCGGGCGACGCCCTGGTCCGTCATGCCGAGCTCGCTGACGAGCATCGTCGGGTAGAGGCCGGTGAGGCCATTGTACGCGCTGAAGCCGACGATCATCGCGGCCGAACCCCAGAGGATGGCGCGCAAGGACGAGCGGACGGGCGCCGTTTGGACGACGCTCTTGGTCGCGAGGGCGAGCTTGGCGTGCGCCTTCTCCCACGCGTCGCTCTCGGGGACCCACGCGCGGATCGGCAAGACCATGAGCGCCGGCGCCGCGGCGAGGACGAAGAGGCCTCGCCAGCCCCAGTGCGGCAGCACGTAGCCGGCGGCGACGGCGGCGAGCATGTAGCCGATCGCCCAGCTGCCCTGCAGGACGCCCGAGGCGATGCCGCGGCTCCGCGCCGGCCAGCTCTCCATCGCGAGCGCGGTGCCGCTCGCCCACTCGGCGCCCATGCCGAAGCCGAAGAGCGTGCGCAGGATGAGCACCCACGTGAAGGTCGGCGCCAGCGCGATCGCGCCGTCGAACACCGCGAACGAGATGATCGACAGCATGAGCGGGAGCTTGCGGCCCCAGCGATCGGCGGCCCAGCCGGCGAGGGTGCCGCCCGCGAGGCGCGCGAGGTACGTGAGCGCGAGCGAGCCCGTCGTCGCGAACGTCTCGACGCCCATCTCCTTTGCGATGCGCGGCATCGCCAGGAGGAAGATGGTGAAGTCGAACGCGTCGAGCACCCACCCGAACCACGCGGCGCTGAACGCGAGCCACTGGGCGCGCGTCGGCTCCTTCCACCACGGCTGATTGGTCGTCGGCATCGTGCCGCGCCTTGTGCAGGCGCCGTGCCGACGTCACCCGCGCGAAACCGCGTCGAAACAGGCCGCGCGTGGGACGGGCGCGTCGCAGCGGGCCGGCGCCGCGGTGCGACGCGCGCGTCGCGCCCCTACGGCGCGCAGGCTTGTCGCGCCTTACGGCGAGCAGGCTTGGAACGCCCCTCCATCGAACAGGACGCACGTGCCGCCCGCCACCCGCGGAGGGCAGGTGCCGCAAGGGATGGCGCAACCGGAGGCTTTGAGCGCAGCGATCGCGGACTCGTAGCCGAGGGCGGCGCTCGACGAGGCGTCGATGACCCACGACTCGCAGTCGCACTCGTCGAAAATCTTGAAGACGCAGTAGGGCCCGATGTTCGGGCATTGTTTGGCCGGGCCGCGCTTCGAGGCGACCGCGGCCTTGAGCGCCGCGCAGTCGACGCCGCCTTCGGGGCCCGCGTCCGTGAGCGGCTGCGCGTCGGCGGCGACGTCGAAGGGCGCGTCGCTGCTCAGGCGATCGACGAGGGTCGCGTCGGTCGGCGCGTCGGCGGCGGCGTCTTGGGGTCCCGTGCCCGCCGGCCACTCGTAGGTGCACGCCGTGAAGCTCGCGAGGAGCGACGCGGCGAAGAGCACGGCCCGGCGAGACATCTCCTTTTGGAGACCACAAACCGGCGGGCCGGGCAAGCGCGGGGCGCGCCCCGTGTGCTAGCTTCCCCGCGTGTTTGCTGGAGGACGCGCCGCCCCCATCGCGACCGCCCTCGCGATCGCCGCGGGCGTCGTCTTGGGCGGGGCCCCGCGCGCGCACGCAGAGAGCATGCAGGAGCAGGCGCGCGCGCACTACGACATGGGGACGGGCGCGTACGTGCGCGCGGACTACAAGACCGCGGCGCAGGAGTTCGCGCTCGCGGACCGCTTGAGCCCGAGCGCCGTCGCGCTCACGGCGGCGCTCGACGCGGCGGTCCAGGCCGAGCTCGGGCCGCTCGCGATGGAGCTCGTCGCGCGCGCCGCCCGCGGGCCTGCCGACCCGCCGCTCGCCGCGCTCGTCACCAAGGCGCGGGGCCGATTCGCCAAGCGCGTCGGTCGCGTGCGCGTCGTCTGCTCTCCGGCGCCGTGCGCCGCGTCGCTCGACGGCGCGCCGATCGAGCTCGGCGCCGAGGAGTACGCGTGGATCGGTCGGCACAACGTGCGGCTCGAGCGGGCCGCCGGTGTGAGCGAGCGGCCCGTCGACATCAGCGCCGAGGGGCGCGTCGATCTCGTCGTCACCGAGACGACCCCGGCGTCCGTCGGGGCACCAACGCCGTCCCCGACCGGCACGCCGTCCGGGGCGCCAACGCCGTCCCCGACCGGCACGCCGTCCCCCGCCGCCACCTCGATCGCGATCCCGGCAAAGGCAAAGGCCCCCGCCGCGACCGACTCCGGCCTCTCCCCCGCCGTCTTCTTCACCGGCGTCGGCGTCTCGGTCGTCCTCGGCGCCGTCACGCTCGCGTCCGGCCTCGACACGGCGCGCAAGCACGACGACTACTTCAGCGCCCACTGCGAAGCGCTCGCCAGCGCGGCGTGCGCGTCGCGCGCGCAGGACGGCGTCTCGGCGCAGCACCGAACGAACGTCCTCCTGGCCTCGACCGCCGTCGTCGCGACTGCGACGACGCTCATCGGCGTCGCGTTCACGCGCTGGCATGCGAGCGCGTCGGCGCAGGTCGTGGGGAGCGCCGCCACCGCGCAGCTGCGTATCGCGTGGCCATGACCGCCGCGGCGCCGCGCTACGAGCCGCTCGTCAAGATCGCGTCGGGCGGCATGGCGACGGTGTTCCTCGGCGCGGCAAAGGACGGCGCGCTCGTCGCGATCAAGAAGCCACACGAGCACTTGCTCGGCGACGCCTCGTTCCGAGCGTCGCTCCTCGAGGAGGCGCACCTCGCGTCGCGCATCCACCACGCGAACGTCGCGGCGGTGCGGGACGTCGACGAAGGGGGCGGCCCCGGCGCGCTCACGCTCGTCATGGACTACGTCGAGGGAGCGTCGCTCGGTCAGCTGCTCGTTCGCTGGGCCAAGGGCGGGCCGCCGCTTCCGCCCGGCGTCGCGGTGCGCATCGCGATGGACGCGTGCGCCGGCCTCCACGCGGCCCACGAGCTCACGGCCGACGACGGCACGGCGCTCGGCCTCGTGCACCGCGACGTCTCGCCGCAGAACCTCCTCGTCGGCACCGACGGCGTCACGCGCGTCGCGGACTTCGGGCTCGCGAAGTGCATGACCCACGGCGACGGCTCGACGACGCAGGGCACGCTCAAGGGCAAGCTCGGGTACATGTCGCCGGAGTACGTGCGCGGTCGCAAGCCCGACCGGCGCGCCGACGTGTTCGCGCTCGGCGTCGTCGTCTGGGAGTCGCTCGCGGGGCGGCGGCTCTTCAAGGGGGAGAGCGAGCCGCAGACGATCGATCAAGTCCTGCGCGAGATCCCGCCGCGCGTGTCCGTCGTCGCCGCGGCCGGCGAGGCGCTCGCGCCGCTCGACCTGGCCGTCGCGCGCGCGCTCGAGAAGCAGCCCGACGATCGCTGGGCGACGGCGAAGGATCTCGGCGACGCGCTCGCGGCGACGGGCCGGGCGGCAAGCCACGCGGACGTCGGCGCGTTCGTGCGCGCGGCGTTCGGACCCGAGCTCGATCGGCGACGCGCCGAGGCGGAGGAGACCGCGAGGCTGCGTCGCCCGCGTCGCACCGGCCTGCGGGTCGCCGGCGGCGTCGGCGTTGCGCTCGCGCTCGCGCTCGCCGCGGCCGCAGGCGTCGGCGTCTCCATGACCCGCCGCGCCGCACCCTCCGCCGCGGCGAGTGCGGCGCCCACGACCGCGAC
>JAYVXL010000631.1:0-4301 GCA_043785185.1 Myxococcales bacterium | reverse complement strand
CCGACGGTGCCGCAGTTCGTCCGCGGCCTACCGCTCGCGAAGTGCCTGCACCCGGACACGCTCGTCGCGCTCGAGATGAACGGCGCGCCGCTCACGCCGCTGCACGGCGCGCCCGCGCGGCTCGTCGTGCCCGGGTGGGTCGCCGACGGCTGGACGAAGTGGGTGACCGAGCTCACCGTGCAGAAGGACTCGCCGAAGGGCTTCTTCTACGAGACCGCCTACCGCTATCCGGTCGAGCCCGTCGTGCCGGGCGCCGCGGTGCCGCCCGAGAAGATGCGGCCGATGTCGCAGCAGACGGTGAAATCGATCATCGGATCGCACGAGGACGGCGACGTCGTCCCTGCCGGCACGCAGCACCTCGTCGGCGTCGCGTTCGCCGGTGAGGCCGGCGTCCGCGGGGTCGAGATCACCGTCGACGGCGGCAGGACGTGGGCGCCGGCGAAGGTGGAGCCGAACCCGTCGCCCTACGGCTTCGTGCGCTTCACGTTCGAATGGACGGCGACGCCCGGGCGCGCGCGCGTCGCGTCGCGCGCGACCGACAAGAGAGGCGCGGTTCAGCCCGACGTGCCGGCGTGGAACCCGAGCGGGTATCTCTACAACGCCGTGGACCCTCTCACCGTCGAGGTGCGCGCGTGACGGCCGCCCTACGCCGCGCCCTCGCCGCCGCCTCGCTCGCAATGCTGGCGCCGCTGGCTCTGCTCACGGCCGCGTGCGAGCACAAGCCCGAAGGCCACGAGCCGCCGCACGAGACGCCGATCGCGCCCGCGCGATCGACGCCCGACGACGCGGCGCTCGTGCGCGGCGCGCTCCCGGCGGGCCGGGAGATGGAGATGGTGCAGTCGCGCTGCCTCCTCTGCCATTCGCTCGAGTACGTCACCCAGCAGCGCCTCACCGAGGCGCAGTGGGAGAAGACGCTGGCCAAGATGCAGCGGTGGGGCGCGCCGATGAGCGACGACGATCGCAAGGTGCTCGTCCCGTACCTCGCGTCGACGTGGAGACGGGAGCTCCCCCCGAGCGTGCCCCCGCGCGTGCGCACGCCGCCCGGCGCGGCGCCGGCGCGTCAGCCGTAGCGGACCTGCACACCCCGGATGAGCGCGAGCAGCGCGCGCTCCACCTCCGCCGTCGTGGCGGCGCGGACTGTGGCCCAACCCTCGCCCTCGTAGCTGCTCGCGCGCGGCTGGCCGACCTTCGGCGTGCGCATCTCGACGAGCGCGTCGCCGACCTCCGCGATCGCTTCGTCGACGCCCTCGACCTGCACGACGCGCTCGCCGCCGCCTTGCCCGCGGAAAAACGCGGCGCCCGCGGCCCACTTGCGCGGCTTCGGCGTGAACGTGTCGAGCGCGATGAGCGCGGCCCACTCGGCCCAGAAGTCGGTCTCGTGCGCGAGGCTCATGAGCGGCATGATCTGAACGCCCGGCGGCCGGACGCCGACCTCGTTGACGAGCGCCGTCCCGTCCTCGCGGAGGAACCACTCCATGTGCGTGAGCGCCGTCCCGGCCGCCGTGCTCGCCGATGGGCCGAACAGCGCCGCGAGCGCCGCCCCGTTCACGGCGTGAAAGCGCGCGAAGTCGGGGTCGGTCTCCTCGCGCGGGAGGATGACGCAGTACTGCTTCCACGGCGTCTCGAGCACCTCGAGCGGCGACGGCTCGTAGCGCGTGCTGGAGCGCCAAACCGGCTTGCCCTTGATCGTGACCGTCTCGCACGTGCGCTCGCGCGCGCGGACGAACTCTTCCACCTGCAGCGGCCGCGCCGGCGTCGGGACGAAGCCGCGGCGCTCGAGCGCGACGAGGTCTCCCGGCGTCTCGATGCGGTACGTCGAGCGCGCGCCGAGGCCCGCTTGCGGCTTGACGATGACCGGGAGGCCGATCTCTCCTGCGAAGCGCCGCACGTCGTCGGGCGAGCGCGCGAGCGTGCTCTTCGCCACCGGGACGCCGGCGGCGCGGAGCACCTCCTTCATGCGATCTTTGTCGCGGAAGCTGGCGGCGACGTCGCTGCGGATCCCCTCGAGGTCGAGGGCGTCGCGCACGGCGGCCATCGGCTGCTGAAGCTCCTCGAGCGCGCCGGCGAGGCGGTCCACCTTGCCGACGCCGCGCGCGATGGCGCGCACGGCAAGGGTGAGCGCTGCGGCGTCGCCGAAGTCGGCGACACGGTAGTGCCCCGCGACGCGCGGCCGCAGCGGCGCCGGGATGGCCTCCTCCGGGTCGGCGCTCACGAGGCTCAGCGTCACGTCCGGCAGATCGGTGAACGCCTTGACGTACCGGTTGGTGTTCTGGAGGAAGTGCGGCGCGATGAAGACGACGTGGGGCATCGCGTCGATGGTACCCGCGCGTCCGGCGTTCTACGCTGACGATCGTGCCCGGAACTCTGCGCCTCGTCTGCGCTGCCGCCCTCGCTGCCGCCGCCGCCGCGCTCTTCCTCTTCGTCCGCGCGCACGACTACTCGCTGTACGACGACGCGTTCATCTACCTCCGCTACGTGAAGAACGTCCGCGCGGGGTGCGGCCTGCGCTTCAACTGCAGCGAGCCGCCCGTCGAAGGGTTCTCGGGGCCTCTGTACCTGGGTCTGCTCGTCTTGGGCTCGCGCGTGACGACGAAGCTCGTGACGTTGACGCAAGTGCTCGGCGTCGCGGGGATGGCGGGCGCGCTCGCGTGCGCGATCCTCGGCGCCGCGGCGCGCGGGCAGGGGGACGCCCGATCGGATGTCCCCCGGCGCGCGGTCGCGGCGGCGGCGGTGGCGGCCCTCCTCGCGCTCGATCCGTACGTGCTGCTCAACGCGGTGATCGGCCTCGAGTCGCCCCTCGCGGCGCTCGCGGTGACGGCGCTCGCGGTCCTCGCCGCGCGGAGCGGCCCGCGCGCGCAGCGCCTCACCGTGGCCCTCGCGTTCGTCGTCGTGCTGCTGCGGCCCGAGGGGCTCGTCTTCGTGGCGCTCCTCCCGATCCTCCCGTGGGCGCGAAGGCCGCGCGTGCTCGCCGCGTGCGCGCTCGGCGTCGCGGCGATCGTCGCGGTGCGCTGGGCGATCTTTGCGGATGTGGCGCCGAACACCTACTGGGCCAAGTCCGGAGGGACCGCGCGTCACTTCGCGCTCGGCGCGCGGTACGTCGCCGACGCGCTCGTCGACTTTCCGGCCATCGCCCTCGCGCCGCTCGCCCTGGCCGTCCGCGGAGACGGGCCGCGCGCCCCCGCGGCGTACGTGCTCGCGTCGTCCGGCGCGTGGCTCGCGCTGCTCGTCTCCGCGGGCGGCGACACGTTCGAGTACAGCCGCCTCGTCTTCCCGCTCGTGCCCGCGCTCACGATGCTGGGCGTGCGGAGCGCGCTCGCGCTCGCCGCGCGCTTCGGGCGCGCCGGCCTCCTCGCGCCCGCTGCGCTCTCGCTGGCGCTCGCCGCGCGCGCCGCGTTCGCCCACGCGCTGGCGCCGATGCACGGCTTCGACAACGTGACCTTGTGGACGGCGGTCGGCAAGCACCTGAAGGCGCGCTACCCGGGGAAGGTCATCGCGACGGTGCCGGTCGGAGCGATCGCGTACTTCTCGGAGCTCGAGGTCATCGATCTCGTCGGCCTCGGCTCGCGCCCGATCGCCAAAGCGGGCCGCACCGTGCCGCCGGAGATGCTGACGAAGAAGTGGATCGGCCACGAGCGCCACGACCTCGAGTACGTGCTCGCGCGCGCGCCGGACCTCGTCGTGACGACCAAGGTGCGCGCGACGCCGTGGGCGACGCTCGACGAGGCGAGCGCAGGGTTCTACGCCGATTGGCTGATCCTGCGCGCCGCGAAGGCCGGAGCGCCCTACCGCGTCCTCGACCTCGCGCTGGCCCCCGACGTCCACGTCCTCGCGCTCGCGCGCACGCCGTAGCGAGCGTCCCCCGGGCGCGTGCGCGCTCCTCGAAGGTGACGCGGACGCGCGTGGAATGAGGAGCATCGGCGCAGGTCACTTTGGCGCGCTCCGGATCGTGCCGTCGCCGAAGTTCGCCCAGAAGACTCGCGTCGCGTTCACGGCGACGCCCGTGGGATAGGCCTGCCCGGTCGCGAGGGCGATCGCGGGGCCGCCCGCCTTGGGGACGCGCATGACCGTGCCCGTGCCGCCCGAGCCGGTCGTGAAGTAGACGTACGCGCCGCTCGCGGCGATCGCGTCGGGGTACGACTGCCCGCTCGCGAGCGTCAGCGGCAGCCCGGTCGCCGTGGGCTCCGCGACGACGCTGCCGCCCATCAGTCCGTCGGCGAAGTACACGTTGGTCGTGTCAGCGGTGACGGCGTACGGGTAGACGTTGGACGCCAGGCTCGACGGCGGCGCGCTGCCGTCGCCGG
>JAYVXL010000630.1:0-4316 GCA_043785185.1 Myxococcales bacterium | reverse complement strand
TGGTGCGCGCCAGGAGCGTCATCAGGTCGGCGCGGCAGGCGTGCGTGATCCACGTCTTTTGCCCGGTGACCGTCCACCCGTCGCCCGCGGCGCTTTTTTGCGCGCGCGTCTGGATGTGCGCGAGATCGCTCCCGTGGTTCGGCTCGGTGAACACCGCGGTCGGCAGCACTTCGCCGGCGGCGATCTTCGGCAGCCACTCCCTCTTCTGCGCGTCGGTGCCGCCGCCGAGGATCAGCTCGGCGGCGATGTCGGCGCGCGTGCCGAGCGAGCCGACGCCGATGTAGCCGCGCGACAGCTCCTCGGTCACGACGCACATCGCGATCTTGCCGAGGCCGAGGCCGCCGTACTCTTCGGGGATCGTCAGCGCGAAGACGCCGAGCGCGCTCATCTTCTGAACGAGCTCCATGGGGATGAGCACGTCCCTGCGGTGCACGTCTTGTGCGAGCGGCATGACCTCGCGGTCGGTGAACTTTCGGAACTCCTTCTGCGTCGCGGCGAGCGTCTCGTCGGCGAGGCCGAGCGCGCTGCCGGACTCCTTGGTATCCTGGGCGATCGCGAGCCACGCCGCCCCGCTCGCCGACGACGCGATCCAGCCGGAGAGCTCGGGCGCGCCGATCGTGCCCGCGACGTCGGCGTCGGTCAGGCCGAGCTCGGTGAGCGCGATCGTCTCGGTCTGCCCGAGGTTCACGCCGCCGCGTAGCTCGCGCGCGAGCTCGGCCACGTACGCGTCGGCGAGCCGGCGCGCCGCAGGTCCGCCCCCCTCGGCCTCCGCGCGCGGCACCCATGCGACGAGCTGGCGCGCGGCCTCGAGCTCGGTCGCGAGGTACGCGACGGCGTGCGCCGCGAGCTGCTCCTGGTCGAGCTTCTCCGCATCGATCTTGCTGCCGGCCCGGACGCGCGCGCGGACGCGCTCGCGCGCGAGGGCGTACATGCGCGCGATGGCGCCAGTGACGTGGGAGGCGTCCGTCATGGGTGACTCCTCTTTAGCAGAGAGGTAACGTGCCTGGCATGCACCACGCGCTGAAGCTCGCTCCGCTCGCCATCGGCCTCCTCTTGCTCGCGGAGGGCTGTGGCGGCAGCCTCGCCCAGCCGTTCGATCAGATGAAGGGCAAGCCCATCCGCATGCTGCGTCTGCAGAACTACGAGCCGCCGCCCGCCGCAGCGCCGACCACCGGAGGCCCGGCCGCGGGCCTGGTGCTGCCGCCGCAGATCCAGCAGTGGCTCAGCGCCGGCGCGCAGATGCTCCCGCCCGGGCTCCTCCCGCCCGGCCTGCTGCCCGGCGGCGCGCCCGCGCCGGTCATGCAGCCGGACGTCGCGCGCTTCCACAATTTCCGCATCCTCGGCTGGATGGATCTGAACGACACCGCGCAGAGGGACGAGGTGCTCGACATCTTCGGCCACGACGGCAACTTCACGGCGCAGCACGGCGGGTGCATGTTCGCCGAGTTCGGCTTCTCGATCGTGCAACCGAACAACCAGCCGCCGGCCGACATGCTCGTGAGCCTGTCGTGCGACAACGTGCAGGCGTTCAATTTCGCGTGGCCGTACTCCAAGACGGGCGTGACGAGCGACACGGCCAAGCGACTCGTCGACGTCGCGAAGAAGGCGTTCGGCGGCTGAACGGGCCCCGGCGGGAGGCCGCGCGCGCATGTCAGACCGGCCCGAACGGCCCCTCGTCTCGTACGAGCCGAACCCGATCCTGGGGTGGCTCTACCGACGGTTCTTCGATCGCATCGTCGTCGACGAGGCGTGGGCGCGTCAGGTGCGCGACGCCGATCGTCGCGGCACCGTCGTCTACGTCATGCGCAACCTGTCGTTCGTCGACTTCCTCGCGCTCGACCACCTCACCAAGCGCCTGAACCTGCCGCAGGTCCGCTTCGCGAACGACATGGGCCTGTGGATCCTGGAGCCGATGGGGCGCGGGTGGCTGCAGGCGATGACGCCGCGAACCGAGGCCGACGACGCGCGCGACCTCACGCGCGCGGTCTCCGAGGGCAGCTCCGCGGTGCTGTTCCTGAAGCGGCCGCCGACGCTCCTCGGGCCGGCCGCTCAGGGGCGCGGCAAGAGCGAGGGTGATCCGTTCATCCGCACGCTCTTCGACGCGCAGCAGACGTCGAGCACGCCGATCCTGCTCGTCCCGCAGGTGTTCGTGTGGTCGCGCGGGCAGGACCGCGCCCAGCACGACGTCGTCGACGCCGTGTTCGGCCCGCGCGAATGGCCCGGCAAAATCCGCACGGTGATGCAGTTTCTCGCGAACTACCGGCACGTGACGCTGCGCGCCGGCGAGCCGGTCGATCTGCGCGCGTTCATGGGCGCGGAGACCAAAGAGGGCGTCCGCCCGCCGGACGACGTGCTCGTCCGCCGCCTCATGTACGTGCTCTTGCGGCGCCTCGAGCGCGAGCGGCGCGCGGTGCTGGGGCCCGCGAAGAAGCCCTCCGACCGCCTGCGCGACGAGGTCCTCCGCAGCCCGAAGCTGCAGAAGATCGTCGCCGACATGGCGGGCGACGGCCACGCCGAGCGGCGCGTCCTCACCGCGCGCGCGCGCGCCATGCTCGAGGAGATGGAGGCGTCGCCCGACGTCAACGCGATCGCCGCGCTCGACAAGGTGTTCGAGGCCGTCGTGCCGCGCATGTACTCGGGCATGGAAGTCGACGGCGAGGGCATCGCTCGGCTGCGCGAGGCGTCGAAGGACGCGACGCTGATCCTCCTGCCGAGCCACAAATCGCACTTCGACTACATCGTCCTCACCTATATTTTTTTCCACCACCACTTGCCGCTCCCGATTACGGCGGCGGGCGACAACCTGAATTTTTTTCCGGTCGGCGCCGTCCTGCGGAAGGCCGGCGCGTTCTACATTCGCCGCAGCTTCCGCGGCGATCGGCTCTACGGCGCGGTCGTCGACGCGTACGTGCGCCGCCTCATCAAGGACGGGCTGCCCCTCGAGTTCTTCCTCGAGGGCGGCCGCTCGCGCACGGGGAAGCTGCTCGCCCCGAAGGTCGGGCTCTTGTCGATGGTGGTCGACGCTGTGCTCGGCGCGCCGGGCCGCAAGGTGTACTTCGTGCCGATCTCGATCGGCTACGAGCGGCTCGTCGAAGAGCGCGCGTTCGTGCGCGAGCTGACCGGCGGCGAAAAGGGCAAGGAGGACGTGCGCGGCTTCCTGAAGAGCGCCGAGCTCATCGCCGAGCGCTACGGGCGCCTCAACGTGCAGGTCGGCGAGCTGCTCACGCTCGAGCAAGTGCTCGGCGAGCTCGACCCGGGCGCCGGCGCGGAGGAGCTCGCGAAGATGACGCCGGCGCGGCGGCGCGCCGTCGTGACGCGCCTCGCCTACCGCGTGATGAACGAGATCAACCGCGTGACCGCGGTGACGCCGAGCGCGCTCGTCGCGACCGCGCTGCTCACCCACGGGCGCCGCGGCCTCGCGCACGCCGATCTGCTCGGGGCGTGCGAGCGCCTCGCCCGCACGTTGCGGCGCTTCGGCGCGCGCTTCAGCCCGTCGCTCGAGGGCTCGGGTCCCGGCGACATCCGGACCGAAGCGCTCGCCGAGGCGTGCGATCTCTTCGCGCGCGCCGGCCACCTCGAGGTGCACCACCCCGGTCAGCCGTACGCGAAGGCGAAGAAGGGCGCGCGCGCCCGCGCGGGCGGCGAGGCGCTCTACATCGTCCCCGACGGCGCTCGCCTCTCGCTCGACCTGTCGAAGAACCTCGTCGTCCACTTCTTCGTGTCGCGCGCGATGGTGGCGACGGCGATGCTGTCGACGAGCGCGCCGATCGACCATGACGTCCTCCGCGAGCGCGTGCGGTCGCTGTCGCGCCTCTTCAAGTACGAGCTTCAGTTCCGCGCCGACGCGAGCTTCGAGCAGATCTACGACGAGACCCTGGCCGCGATGGTGACCGACCTCGAGCTCGTGCGGGACGGCGGCCTCGTCCGCATCGCCGACGCGGACGGGCACGCGCAGGTCGTCCTCTACGCGCGCACGGTGCGCAACTTCGTCGAAGGCTACCGCGTCGCCGCGCGCGGGCTGTCGTCGCTCCTCCGCGGACCGCTCGCGCAGAAGGACCTGACCAAACGCGCGATCACGGCCGGCGAGCGCATGTTCCTCGCGGGCGAGATCGAGCAGCGCGAGAGCGTGAGCCGCCCGGTGTTCGAGAGCGCCTACCACGCGTTCGTCGACCAGGGCTACGCCGCGCGCGTGGAAGGCAAGCTGACCCTGCCAGAGAGCTACGCAAGCGCCGACGCGGTGAGGACGATCGAGGCCAAAATCGCGCATTTCCTGACGAGCGCGAAGGGCGACGCCTGACCCTCGGCTTGCGTGAGGT
>JAYVXL010000629.1:0-4320 GCA_043785185.1 Myxococcales bacterium | reverse complement strand
GGCAGCGCGCGCGCGGCGTCGCCCGCCGCGAGCGCCGCCCGCGCCGCCTCCGACCACGCGCACGCGCGCTCGTAAAGCTCGGACGCGAGAGCGAGCTGCGCGCGGCGCTCGGCGAGCTCGGCGGCCGCGAGGAGCCGCTCTTCCTTCACGAGCTCTGCGATGTCCGCGTCCACGGGACAAGCTTAGAGAAGGGAGCGCGCACGTGCGCGCTCATTCAGTCCGTGTCGTCCTCGTCGTCCTCGGGGCCGGCGCCCGCGGCCGCGCTGCGGCTCACGAGCGCGGCGTCGACGTCGGGCGCGACGAAGAACGGAGGCGTCGGTCGCTCGCCGCGGCCTGCGGCGCGTTGGTCGCTCTTCTGCGCGAGGTCGCCGAGGATTCCTCGCTCGCGGTTCTTGCGCCCGGGACCGCTCGCGTCGATCCAGAAGTAGCTCCGGTCGCGGACGTCCACGTGCACGAAGCCGCTCTGCGGGTACACGCCGACACCGACGAAGCCGAGCTCGCGCGCGAACTTCGCGACGTCCTCGTCGCTGGCGCCTGGTACGACGAGATCGATCGCGCGCCCCCGTCCGTGGTTCGACGCGCCGTGAAGCGGCGTGCGGTACCCCGAGACGACGCGGATCTCCTGCGCGCTGAAGTGCGTCTGGATCGCGTAGACGGCATCGAGGAGGCGCGGCTCGATCGGGTGCTCGTTGCCCGAGTGCGCCTCGCGCATCACGAACGCCGCGCGATCGAGCTCCTTCGCCGCGAAGCCGCCGCGCGCGGCGAGCGCTGGCAACTCGAGGCGATCGCCGGTGTTGAGCGCGAAGAGCGCGAGCATCGGGCGGCCGTTCATGTCGACGGGCGCGGTCTTGTTCGGCGCGGGCGCATGCCAGCTCTTCACGTACTGCGCGTACTTGCCGGGCGCGGCGGGCTTGGGGGCGACGCGCGCGACGGGCCCCGGCTTCTTCGGCGCGCTCGCCGGAGCCGGCGCGCTCGCGGCCTTCTTCGGAGCGTCCCGCGCGCCGTCGCCGCGAGCGTGCGGCGCCTGCGCGACGAGCGCGACGAGCGCGAGCGCGGCCGGGAGGGCGAGGGCTGCGCGCATGGCTGCCGGGACCCTAGTTCGGACCCTGTGAAAATCAAGCTCTTCGCCGCTCTTCGCGGCCGCGGCCGCTCAGCGCCGCGTGAAGCCGACGGCGCGCGCGAAGTCGAAGCGAATCTCGCCCGAATCGAGCCCGCGCGCGCGGAACGCCTCGCGATGCAGCCGGTGGAGGCTGAGCGTCCCGACGTCCGCGCCGATGGCGCTGCTCGCGAGCGTCGCGCGCCCCGTATCGGCGAAGAGGCAGCGCGTCATCGGCGTCGACGCATCCGCAGGCGCCACGTCCACATAGACGAGGTCGTCGCCGCCCGCGTCCCAGGTGAGGTCAACCGCGGCGCCCGTCGCGAGGACGACGGTGGCGCGGCCGTCCTGCCCGGCAACGCGCACGTCCGCGGGCTCGGAGGGCGCCATCGCGTAGACCTCGAAGGCGTCGACCTCCGGCGTCCCCGTGCTCCGCACCGTGTAGCGGGTTTGCGGGAAGAGCGCGGTCTCGCCGCGACCGGTGTAGACGACGCCGCTGACGAGGTCCGCGACGTCCGGCAACTGACGCGCCGCGAGCGTGGTGCGAACACCGTTCGCTTCGAGCGAGATGCCGCCGACGTCCGCCAGCTTGACCGCGCGGGCCGGCGCGTCGCCGACGCCGCGGCGCACGGGCGCGCAGCCGCCAAGCGCGGGGAAATCCACCGCGGCGCCGATCATCCGGAGCGCCTGCTCGTCGACCGCGCCCGAGCGCATCTGGACGAAGCGCGCCACCGCCTCCGCGCGTGTCCCGTCGCCGGGGCCGCTCGTGCGCTCGACCACCACGATGGCGGCCGCCGGGGTCGCGGCCTCGGCATCGGCCGCTTCGGGCGACGCGGACACGGGCGCGGAGCAACCGACGAGCAGCGCGAGCGTCGCCGGGATCCCGAGCGGGAGCCCAATCCTGAGGAGGGAGGAGCGCATCAGTGATGCCGTCAGGTTAACGGTCGAGAGGTCAGGTTGCAACCGGGTTTCCGTAATTTCAACAGCTTACGACCCATGGCCGGGGAGTTGCGCAACTCGTTAGCTAGCGAACGAGTTTGTATCCCCTCAGAACGTCCACCAAAGCGCCGTCGCCGGCGAGAGCGCCACCCCGCGGATGCTCACGTGCGTGTCGTTGTAGTCGCCGACGGCGGACTGGTACGCCACGTCGAGCTCGAACGCGACGTGCAGGTGGCGAAACCCCGTCGCGACCCCCACGAGCCCGCCGCCGTAGACGCGGGTCGCCGAGAGGCGGATGGGGGGCGTCCCGATCGAGACGTTCTTCGGCTCGCTCGTCAGGCTCTCGATCGCGTCGTTCTCGAACCCCGCCCGCGCGCCCGCCCACGCTTGGTACAGCGCCCCGGGGCTCCGCCAGCCGACGAGCACCGGCACGTCGGCGCCCAAGCCGTGGAGCGCCGAGAGCTCCACGTTGGGGAGCGGCGAGCCCTGCTGGCGGCCGTAAAACGCGCCGGTCACGCCGGCGCCGATCGACAGCGCGAGGCGGCCCGATTCGAAGGCGCGGCGGAGGTCGATGCGCGCGCCGCGGCCGGTGTACGCGACGCCGCCCTCCATGTGGCCGCCGACCCCGACACGCGCGGCCACGAACGGCGCGAGCCCCGGCGCGACGGCGGCCGCGACGAGCGCGCCCTTCGCGTAGCCCGGGTTCGACCCGGGGGTGCCCGGCACGTCGACGTTCTGCGCCGCGAGGCTGCGCGCGCCGCGCAGGTCGTCCGCGAGGGATCCCACCGCCACGTTCGCGCTGACCCCGCCCGCCGCCCCGACGTCACCGGCCTCGAGCGTATGCGCAGGGTGCAGAAGTGGCGAGCCGCCGGCGCAGCCTGCGAGCCCCGCGCCCGCCGCCACGGCCGCCGTCGCCGCTTTTGCCGCCTTCGCAAGACGGCGCGCGAAGTCATGCGCGCGCCGCATCGCCGCCGCCGCTACTTCCGAAAGCGCGAGGGGTACTCGTTCACGCCCGCGCGCTTCTGGAGCTCGGCGTCATCCGGATGCAGGCGGAGAGCGCGCTCGATGAGCACCTTCTCCTCCTCCGTGTGCTTTGGATCCGGCAGGCAGCACTCGACCGGGCAGACCGCCTGGCAGGCCTCGTGATCGTAGAAGCCGACGCACTCGGTGCAGAGCTCGGGGTCGATGAGATAGATCTCGTCGCCCTCGCTGATCGCCTCGTTGGGGCACTCCGGCTCGCATGCGCCGCAGTTGATGCAGTCTGCAGTGATGTAGGTCGTCATGACGTTTCCCGCGAGAAGCTAGGGTCCAACTGCGGTGATGTCAAACGGGTTTCAGCGAGACGAACGTGGTGCTAGGGTCCGCGCCCGCCATGCCGCGCGTGCTCCTTTTGTGCCTGTCCGTGCTCGGGTCCGCGCTCGCCTTGGGCGCGCTCGGCTGCACGCCTTCGATCGGCGACAAATGTGTCTTGTCCACGGACTGCTCGGTCCGCGGCGACCGCCTCTGCGACACCGCCGAGCCGGGCGGGTACTGCACCATCTTCAACTGCAGCGGCAACCTCTGCCCCGACCAGGCGGCCTGCGTCCTCTTTCACGCCGCGGTGCAGGGCTGCGGCTACGACGATCGCCGCGCGTCGCGGACCGGCCGCACGTTCTGCATGGCCCAGTGCCAGTCCGATTCGGACTGCCGCGGCGGGTACATCTGCGCCGACCCCCGCAAGACGCCGTGGAGCGCCGTCATCCTCGACGACGACCAGACCCAGCGCGTGTGCATCGTCCCGCCGGACAACGGCGAGTCCGCCGTCGGCGGCCCCGCGACGCTCGCGAGCATGCCGGACGCGGCCGTCTGCCAGCCGTCCGCGCCGGTCGACAGCACCCCCGACGCGGGCGCGCTCGACGCCGCCGCGAAGACGGACGCCAGCGACGCGGGCCCGGATGGTGCGGGCGACGCCGCGGATAGCGGAGCCTTGGACGCCGCCGGGGGAGGGTGATCCTCCGCGCCGCGCGCGGCGTCCTCTCGCGCATCGCGGAGGCCGCGGCGGTGCTCCTCGTGCTCGCGTCACTCGTCTTCTTCGCGATGCGCTTGCTCCCGGGAGACCCCGCGGCGCTCGTCCTCGGCGACCAGTCGGATGAGGCCGAGCGCGCCGTCTTGCGCGCGAAGCTCGGGCTCGACCAGCCGCTTTGGTTGCAATATGCATATTTCCTCCGCGGCCTCGCGACGCTCGACCTCGGCGAGTCGCTCCGGCGTCCGGGGACCGGCGCGATGGCGCGCGTCGTCGCGGCGCT
>JAYVXL010000628.1:0-4329 GCA_043785185.1 Myxococcales bacterium | reverse complement strand
CAGGCCCGTCGCCGTACTGCGTCGCGAGCGCCCAGCGCGTGTATTTGGCGGTGCGCGCCGAGTCGCCGAGCACGGCGAAGTGCCACGCCGCGAAGAGCGACGGCTCGTTGCCCGCCCAGTAGTACGGCTGCGGCAGCCCGATCGCCGGCGCCTTGCACGCGGAGTGCGTGAAGAGCTGCTCCAGCTTGGCGAGCATCGCGTCCTTGCCGCCCATCGTCTGCGCGAGGCCGGCCGAGTCGTGCGGGACGAGGAACGTGTACTGCCACGCGTCCCCCTCCGAGTAGTAATCCGAAAAAGAGGCCGGGATCGCCGGCGGGAACGAGCCGTCGGCGTGGCGTCCGAGGACGAAGCCCTGCGCCCCGTCCCACAGGTTCTTCCACGCGCCGGCCCGCGCGGTGAGCATCGCCGCGTCGTCCGCGTGGCCGAGCGCGCTCGCCATGCCGGCGAGCGCCGCGTCATCGAGCGCATACTCGAGCGTCTTGCTCGCGCTCGCGCCGGCGCTCTCGATCGGGACGTAACCGCCTTGCGTGTACGGCTCGAGCCCGCCGCGCCCGGCCGGAGAGTCGACGGTGGCGCTCTTCCTCAGGACTTCGTAGGCCGCCGCGTAGTCGACGTTCGGCACGCCCTTGGCGAGCGCGTCGGCGAACACGACCGCCGCGCTGTCCCCGAGCATGCCGTGCGCGTCCCCGCCGACGACGGGCCAGAGCGGCATCCCGCCGAGCATGCGCCCCATGTCCACGAGCGACGTCAGCATGTCGCGCGCGAGGTCGGGGTAGAGCAGATCGAGCAGCGGGTGCAGCGTGCGGTAGGTGTCCCAGAGCGAAAAGTCCGTGAAGAAGCGGAAGCCCTGCGCGACGTGCACCTTGCCATCGGCGCCTCGGTAGCTGCCGTCGGTGTCGGTCGCGAGCGTCGGCATGAGGAGCGCGTGGTAGAGCGCCGTATAGAAGATGCGGAAGTCCTTCTCGCTTCGGCCTTCGAGCCGCACCCTGCCGAGCGCGGCCTCCCAGTCGGCGGTCGCGCCGGCCAGCACCGCGTCGAACGGCGCGGCTTCGGCGGCGAGGTTCTGTTTGGCGTGGTCTTCGTCGACGAACGAAATGGCGACGCTCGCCTCGACGACGCCGTCCGCGCTCGCGTCGAACGACGCCCACGCGCCGGTCGCCCACGCGCCGCTCTTGGCGAACGGCCGGTCGAACTTCGCGGCGAAGTAGATCGGAATCCCCCCGAGGCGCGCCGAGTACGAGCCGATCACGTGCGAGAGGCCGGAGATCGTGCGCGCCGCGGCGTCGAGGTGCACGACGCTCTTGTCGGGCTTGGTGTTGGCGAGGACGTGCGCCGCGTCGACGATGACGGTCGCGTCGCTCCCCACCGGGAACGTATAGCGGTGCGCGGCGACGCGGGCGGTGGCCGAGAGCTCCACCCGGACGCCGGTGTCGCCGAGGGTGACGGCGTAGTAGCCCGGCCGCGCCGACTCGGTCGCGTGCGAGAAGCGCTGGTGGTAGCCGGCCTGCGTCTGCTTCGCGTCGGTCATGCCGAGCGTCGGCATGAGCGCGACGCCGCCGTAGTCCGCGATGCCGGTGCCGTGCATCCGCGCGTGGCTGAAGCCCTCGATGTAGGCGTCGCCGTGCGAGTACCCCGAGCAGTGCGAGAACTCGGTGGCGTCGTGCCCATTGGACGTGTCCGGCCCTGGGCGGACCATGCCGAACGGCCGCTGCGGCCCGGGAAACGCGCTGCCGGCCGCGTAGCCCGTCCCGCCCGTGCCGATGAACGGGCTCACCCACTGGACGAGCGGCGCGGCCGCAGGCTTGGCGTCGCCGAGGTTCGCCGGCGCGGCCAAATCGGGCTGCGGCTCGCACATGAGCGCGTCGCCATCGTCCGCCGCCGGCGCTGGCGTGACCGCCGCGTCGCCGTGCTTCTTGCACGACGCAAACGCCGCGAGGAGGGCCGCGAGCACGACCGGGGCAGATCGACTTCTCACATGTGGGTCTTAGCGCGCTTCTCACGCGGCGTGCAACGTCCGCGGCGGGAGGCGAGCGGCCCAGCGACGGCCAAACGACGAAAACCCACCGCTCGTTCCGTCAGATCCTTGTCGGGGGGCCGAACGCACGGCGCCAAGTATCCGTAAGGGACGAGGTCGCCCGGCGGCCGCTCGCGGCACCGTCGTTGCTAGGGCGTAGCGCAACCCCGGAGCTCCCCATGTCCGCAGCACGCCCTGCCCACGACCTCAAGGTCCGCCTCTCCCAGCGCCCGACCCGCCGGCCGCCCGCCCTCGAGAGCCGCGCGTCGGGCATCCATTCCGTCGAGGATGTAGGCAACCGCCTCATGGGCAAGTTGGGCGCGGCCTTCGAGCGCGGGGACTTCCTCGGCGCGCTCCCCCTCGTCACGCGCATCCTCGACCGGCGCCGGGTGCCCGTCGTGATCGCCCTCCCGAGCGCGCTGGGCAACTACGCGCTCGACCCCCAACTCGCATTCGTCCTCTCGCTCATCGACGGCGTCGCCCCCATCGAGCAGCTCGTCGACCTGTCCGGCTTGACGATGCTGGAGGTCCTGCGCCTGCTCGGCCAGCTGGTCGAAAAGCAGGTCGTCTCGCTCGTCGACGACGCGCCGCCGAACGACGCCTAGACCAGACTAAGACCAGACTAGGGCCCACGCGAACGCGAAGCCCGAGCCCCCCGCCAGGGGCGCCCAGGCGCGCCACAAATCGCGCCGAGAGGCCACGATTTCGGCTTGATCCTGCGCGGCGTGGCGGCATCATCGGCGCACCATGAGCGAGATCGGCAAGATCGTCGGGCTGCTGGGGGACGAAGCGATCGAGAAGCAGATCGCCGCGGCGATCGTGCTCGGCGAGCTCAAGGCCAAAGGGCCCGAGGTCGCCCACGCGCTCTCGGGCAAGCTGGAGAGCGGCATCCCGCTCCTCCTGCACCATGTCCTCGAGGCGCTCGCGCGCGTCGGCGCGAAGAAGGCGCTCCCGAAGATCTTTCCGCTCCTCGCGGCGCGGGAGGACGACGTGCGCAAGAGCGCGGCCAAGGCCATCGCCAGCGTCGGCGAGGAGGTCGTGCCCCTCATCCGCGCGCGCATGGCCGACGCGTCGCCAGAGGAGCACCGCGCGCTCGACCACGTCCTCGCGCTCCTCGGCGGCAAGGACGCGTTCACCGCGCTCCTCGCCGGGCTTGCGGGCTCCGACGGCGAGGCCGCCAAGAGCGCCGCCATCGCGATGCGCCAGCGCATCAAGGAGGCCGACGGCCACCGCCGCCGCAGCTACCTCACGGAGACCGAGAAGTTCCTGGAGAAGCAGAGCAAGGCCAAGGACAAGAAGAGCGAGGCCGCCATGGCTGCGGCGCTCAAGATTTTGGGCTACCTCGAGGACGAGAAGGCGATGGCGACGCTCCTGCACTACGCGCGCGACGCGAAGTCGCCGCCGGCCGTGCGGCAAGAGGCGCTCATCGCGCTGCGCTTCACGATGGAGGGCAAGAAGGACGCGCCGAAGGTCGTCGAGGTGCTGCTCGAGTGCGCCGCTGCGGCCGATCGCACGCTCGCCCACACGGCGCTCCACACGCTGGGAAGCCTGAATTTGCCGAGCAGCGCCGCGGTGACGAAGCAGCTCGAGACGCTGGTCGCGCACCCCGATCTCGAGCGCGCGCGCTTCGTCATCGACCAGCTCGGTCGCCAGGGCGGCCCCGACGCCGCCAAGGTGCTCGTGAAGCTGCTCGGCTCCGTCGACCGCCGCCGCGCCGAGCTCGCCGCGCAGGCGCTGACCGGCAAAGAGGAGGCGGTGCCGCTGCTCGCCAAGGCGCTGCTCGAAGAGACCGACGCCGACCGCGGGTGGATGCTCCGCAACGTCCTCCGCCCGAGCGCGAAGAAGCTGAGCCCGGCCATCCGCAAGCAGCTGCTCGAGGAGGCGATGGGCAAGATCGGCGGCGCCGGGCGCGGCTGGGAGGCGATGCTCGACGTCGTGCGCGACGCCGATCCCGACGCCGTCGCCGACGCGCTGCGCGACTTGGGGCACAAGCTCCGCAAGAAAGGGGACGAGAAGGCCGCGACCGTTCTGCGCCTCCTCTGCAAGACCGATCGCGCGACCGACGACGACCGCTACCTCCTCGCGTCCTTGGAGCTCGCCAAGAGCGCAAAGGACACGCGCGCCGGCGCGCGCGCGACCGACGAAGCGCTGCGTCAGCTCGGCGCGCTCCTCACGCGCGGCTACGACCTCGCCGGCGCGCTCCGCAAGGACCGCGCGGTGGGGCCCGAGGAGATGTACTACCTGGGCTTCCACTTCGTCGAGGGCCGCCACCCGCTCGGGCGCGAGCTCCTGAGCGAGGTCGTGAAGAAGGCCGG
>JAYVXL010000627.1:0-4333 GCA_043785185.1 Myxococcales bacterium | reverse complement strand
CCATTGCGCAAGATTCCCCACTGCTGCCTCCCGTAGGAGTCTGGACCGTGTCTCAGTTCCAGTGTGGCTGATCATCCTCTCAGACCAGCTACCCGTCTTTGCCTTGGTAGGCCATTACCCTGCCAACTAGCTGATGGGACGCGGGCCCATCCAAGAGTGCAAGCTTGTGTACAGAGGCCTGCTTTTACCTCAGAGTCTTTCGACCCCGTGGTCTTATGCGGTATTAGCACTCCTTTCGGAATGTTATCCCCCGCTCTTGGGAAGGTTACCCACGTGTTACTCACCCGTGCGCCACTTTACCGGGGCCGAAGCCCTTTCTCGTGCGACTTGCATGTGTTAAGCGCGCCGCTAACGTTCGTTCTGAGCCAGGATCAAACTCTCCAGTTGAAAAACTGAGGAGCTGACGACGTTGAGGTTTAACCCTCTCGGTCGGCTCTTGAATTTCTGTTTCGAAACCACCGCAACGCGCGCTTAAGCTCGTTGCGATGTTGGAGAGTCACTTCGGAAGGCGATGCCTTCCTCGTGCTCTCCGGGAGCCCACTCTGGTTTTTCACCAAGTGAGCGTACGATTCAGTTTTCAAGGACCGAGGCGCCCTACTCACTACGCGAACGTAGCTTTCCTAGGGCAGAACGACGAAGCGGCACCGATGTAGGTGCGTTTCCGTTGTTGGGGACGCGAACCTTAGTCAGCGCCCGAAGACTGGTCAACGTATTTTTAGGGTCGCTCTCTTTTTTTCGGGAGCTGCCACGAATCCAGCGGTTTCCCGTGGTCTCGTGCGGCTCGCGAGGAGCGACCGGAAGAGCGGCTCGAGGGCAAACCGTCTTGCCCGGGGAGCTCGTCTCGACCGCCAACCGTGGACCGGGCCCCGAAACGGTCAAGCCGCTTGGGGGGCCGAGCGTCGCTTCGCCCTTCGGCTTTCCACATGGGGAAAGACCTCGGGCCGGCGACTAAAAGACCAAGAAATCCGCGGCGTAACCACGACGCCCCCCCGGAAGTCTAAATCTTGTCCACAGGTTGTCCACATAACCCCTTGGAAGCACTCGCCTCTTCGGGTCCTGGGGTGGAACACCACCCGTCAGGGAGCGCGGAATCTAGTCAGGACGGCGATGGAGTCAACAACGAAAATGGCGCACCGCGTTCGATTCTGTGGCGAGCCGGAAAACCGGGGCATTTGGGCGATCGCGCTCGTTGCCTCGCTAAGCATCCTCGTCGTGCGGACGAGCCGTCGGGAGCGCCTCGTCCGCGTACCAGGCGCCGCCAGCCTCGCGCACGATGGTGAGCTCGGCGCCGCCGTCGAGACGTACGCGAAAGGCGCGCTCGCGCGCCACGGCGGGGACGACGGCGCCGAGGACCTCCAGGCCGTGCATGCGCGGCGCACCCGGGCCGTGGACGCGCGTCCGAGGCCCGCTCACGGCCGAGGCGATGCGCGCAGGCCGCCGCCCGCGCGACTCCACGTGAATCGGGTACCAGTAGGGGCCCGCCGGCGCAGGCCAGCCGGCCTCGGCGGCCAGCGCGCGCTCGCAAAGGCCGAGCGCGCGCGACGTCGCGGCGACGGCGGTGCGGCCGCGGAGCAGCATCACGAGCGCGTACTTGTCGTGGAGCGCGTGGACGAGAAAGCTACGCTTCGAGGCGCGCACGAGGACGGTGCGGAGCGCGCCGAGCGGCTGCACGCGCGCTGCGGCTTCGGCGAGGACGATCGTGAAGTGGGCCGCGGCGACCTTCAAATCGAAGGGGTCGGCGAGGCCCGTGTAGTCTACACATTCGCCCTCCTCGTCGGTGAGGGCGGCGCCCAAGGCACCCGGCACGCGGGCGACGACCTCCGTGAGGATTTCGGCGAACGGGCTCGGGGCGGTGTCGCGCGGCGGCGCGCCCGACGTGTTCATGGGCGCGTGAGCGAGACGGTCCGCATGAGCGCGTCCGCGGCCGTGTTGACCTCCACCGGATAGCGCCCCCGAAGCTCGGCCAGCGTGCCCTCGTACGCCCGAAGCGCACGGGTCGCGAGGGCCTCCCCTTCGAGGGCGAGGCGACGCTCGGCGAGGGGGAGGCGTTTGGCCGGCAGTCGCTCGATGAGCTGGATGACGTGATAGCCGTAGAGCGTTTGCGCGCGCGCTTGCTCGGCGGGCGCGCCAAGGGAAGCCGCCGCGGTGGCGAAGGGCTGCTCGATCGCGCCGTTCTGATCGAGGGAACGGCCGTCGACCGTCAGCGAGAGCTCCTCGACGCGGATCTCGACTTTGCTCTCGGTGTGCACCGCCTTGGCGGCCGCCTCGAAGTCGTCACGGCTCGGCGCGTGAGCGACCGCGGCGGTCAGCCGATCGAACGTAGCTTTCACGGCGGCGTCCGTCTCTGGAGTGCGCTTTTTGGGGAACATCGCGACGGCGTGGACGACGTGCATGCCCTCGGGCACGTCGTAGCGGCGCCAGTGGAGCTGGGTGAGCTCGTCGATCTCCGCGTCCGTCACCGGGCCGGCGGCGCTCGCCCCGTCGCGGATGTGGGCGGCGACGGCGCGCGCACGCGCCGAAATAATCGGCCAGCGCACGGCGGGGTCGTCCTCGTAGCCGGCGGCGCGCGCGCCCTCGGCCGCGAGCGCGTCGTCGACGAGCTCGCCGAGCGCCACGCGCGGCGGCACGTCCTTCGCTCGCGCCACCTCCGCGACGAGTGACGCGGAAATCGCGTCGCCGCCGGCGCGCGCGACGACGTCCCCCCCCAGGTCGGCCGCGAGGGGGCTCGGCGGCGGCGCGTCGTGCCCGCATGCGGCGAGGACGAGCCCCCACGCGCACCCGAACCGGCAGCGCCTCATGCCGCGCCAGGCTTCGCGAGCTGCACGGCCGCGCGCATCGAAACGACGCCGACGACGAGCCAGTAGAGGGCGTGGATGTCCTCGGCGCGCGCGAGCGCGGAGTTGCCGATCGCGAAGGCGGCCACTGCGATCACGACGAGCAGCGCCGCGACGACGTCGAAGGCTTGCATGTCGCGAGGAAGCTTAGAGCGAACGTCGTTGGACCGGAACGGGCAAAGCGACGGTCTCGCCCAGGAGGAGCGTTACGGCTCTAGCGACCCGCGAGGAGGAGCGCGAGGCCGAGCGCGGCGACGACGCAGAGGGCGACGAAGGCGAGCATGGACCTGCGCACGCGAGCGCGCCGGCTTGGGCGAGCTCGCTTGCCGTGGCGGCCGAGGGCGATTTGGGTGGCGGCGCCGAGCACAGCGAGCCCTGACGCGAGCGCGACGAGGCGAACGAGGAGCGCCCGCTCCGGCACCGCGACGTTCCAACCGACGACCTGGAGCCCGGCGGCCATGAGGGCGCCGGCGGCGATGAACCACGCGTCGCCGCGCGGCATCTTCGCCCGCGGGCGGAGCGGCGCGCCGGGGGCGATGCGCGTGGGCTCGGCGTCGCGCGTCAGCGCCGGCGCGGCGGACGCGAGCGCGAAGAGGCCCCAGCCGAGCATGCCGGCGACGCCGCGCGCCGCGTCCACGCGCGACGGCAAGAGCGCGAGCGGGGCAAGCGCCCAGACGAGCGCGCTCGTCGAGACGAGCCCCCAGATCGACACGGGGCGCGCGTAGCGCGGCGACGTGCGCTCGAGCACGATGCCGGCGACGAGCGCGACGAGGCCCAGGCACGCAATGAGCTTGGCCGCCAGCGGCGCGCCGCGCGACCACGCCGCGGGCGCGACGGTCACCGCCCACGCGTACAGGCCCGGAATCGCGGCCTGCGCGGCCGAGCCGAGGTCCCCCAGGCGTCCGAACAGCCCACGCGCCATGCCGTCACGCCTCGGCGCGGAGGAGGCTCGAGACCGGGATCGTGCCCGTCGTCTCGCGCGCCGCCTCGAGCCCGAGCTGCTTCCAGAGTCGCTGATCGAGCAGCTGGCTCGGCCGCACGTTCTGCACCGCGGCGAGCATGACCTGCTTCATGCCCGGGTGCTTCGCCTCGAGATCGTCGATGAGGCGACCGACGACCTTACGCTGGAGGTTGTCCTGCGACCCACAGAGATCGCACGGCAGGATGGGGAACGCGAGGAGGCCCGAGAAGGTCCGGATGTCCTCCTCGGCGCAGTACACGAGCGGGCGGATGACGACGTTCTTGTCCTCGGCGACGAGCTTCGGCGGCATCGCCGCGAGCTGGCCGGAGAAGAACAGGTTCAGCAGCAACGTCTGCAGAACGTCGTCGCGGTGATGGCCGAGCGCGATCTTCGTGCAGCCCATCTCGCGCGCGACGCGGTAGAGGATCCCGCGCCGCATGCGCGAGCAGAGCGAGCAGTACGTCTTGCCCGCGGGGATCTTCTCGGTGACGACCGAGTAGGTGTCCTCCGAGATCATGGTGAAGTCGTAGCCCTCGCG
>JAYVXL010000626.1:0-13591 GCA_043785185.1 Myxococcales bacterium | reverse complement strand
ACCACAACATCGGCAAAGCCATCGATTTCCGCGTCGCGGGCGTGCCGAACGAAGTCTTGCGCGACTACTGCCGCACGCTCAAGAACGTCGGCGTCGGCTACTACCCGAACAGCACGTTCGTGCACATGGATGTGCGCGAAAAGTCGGCGTTCTGGATCGACTACTCGAAGCCCGGCGAGCCGCCGCGCTACAACTCGGCGGACGTCGAGGCCGACGAGGGGACGAGCGACGTCTCGGAGGAATCGCACCTGCCGGACCCGGCGATGGCGGCGGACCCGACGGCGACTTCGCCGACGCCGACTTCGACCACGCCGACGCCAACTTCGCCGACGCCGCCCCCCCCGCCCGCGACGCCGACGGTGGACCCGACCGCAGCGCCGTCCGCGCTCCCGTCGCCGGCGCCCACGACGGCGCCAACGACCACGACCACGCCTCCCCCGTTCGCGCCCCCGTTGACGCCCGCGACCCCGAGCGCGCCCGCGACGCCGGCGACGCATCCGTCGGCGCCGTCGGAAATCCAGTAGGCCCCGTCAAACCGCCGGCGCCCGGCGCTTGGCGGTCTCGCTCGGCGGAGCGCCAAATCCCCGACGAATCCGAGCGCGCCGCGCTGGCACGCGGCGCGCAAGGGTGTCTCTCCGAAGAGGAGGCACGGAGATGAAGCTCGCTCGAACGACATGCCACGACAAGGAGAGCGGCCCGCTTCTCGTCCCCCCCACGTCCGGCAGCCACGAGGCGATGAACGACGTGACCGAGGAGGCGCCCGCCTCCGCGCGTCGCCCGATCGTCAGGGACCCGCGCCCGGTCGCGCCGCCCACGGCGCCGACGACGGCGGAGGTCCAACGTTACATGCCGCTTGTCCACCAGACGGTCGCCCGCTTCATGCGGAGGTTGCCGCCGAACGTCTTGCGCGATGATCTCGTCGCCGCGGGCACGTTCGGCCTCATCGACTCGCTCCGCAAGAACGGCGGCGACCGCGGACCCACCTTCGAGTGGTACGCGCGGATTCGCATCCGCGGGTCCATCGTCGACGAGCTTCGCACGCAAGACTGGCTGACGCGGCGCGCCCGCCACCAGGTCACGGCGGCGGCCGGTGAACAGGGGACGGCGGCGTCGCGCGCGTACGTCGTCGGCTTCGACGACCTGCCCGGGAGCGTCGCGTCGACGGGGTTCGCCGACGAGGACGCGCAGAGCCCGCTCGACGCCCTCGCCGAGAAGATGGACCGTGCGGCGCTCGCGAACGCGGTCCTTGGCCTCCCGGAGCGTGAGCGCTACATCGTCCGCGCGCACTACTTCGAGGGCTTGCAGTTCAAGACGATCGCGCAAGTCCTCGGCGTGAGCGAGCCGCGCGTCAGCCAGCTCCACGCCCGCGCCGTCGCCCGCCTGCGCGACGCCCTGGCGCGCTCCGACGCCGCGTAGGTTCGCGACCCTTGGATACGGTTCGAATCCAAGAATCGGGCACGAAGAGTTAGCGCGGGGGAGCGCTGGGGGCTTGTGCGACTTTTGACTCGGGCTCGAAGCGGAAGCCGCGGGGCTTGAGCGGGACGGCGAGGGCCGAGAGCGTGGTCTCGTCGTAGCGCGCGCGCGGCGGGTCGGCGGTGCCGGCGCGGCGGAGGGACGCGGCGGCGGCGTCGCCTCGGTCGAGGGCGACGGCGCGCACGCAGCCGGCGCGCTTCAAGGCTTCCGCGAGCGCGGCGAACGTGGCCGTGCCGCGGGCGATGACGACGCGCCCGTCGGGGGTCGTGCCGAGCGCCGCGCGCGCTGCGGGCTCGTGTGCCGCGTGGCCGTGCGCGCGCGGCTCGCGCGGAGCGGCCACGGCCGCGCCGGCGTCGAGCAGGAGCGGGAGCTCGGCGGCGTCCGAGTGCGGCGCGACGGCCCCGAGCTCCGCGGCGCGGAAGATGGAGAGCGCGCCGTCCGCGCTCGCGGCGAGCACGCCCGCCTCCCCCGCGCCGATCGGCAGGAGGACGCGCCCGTCGGTCACGAGCCCACGCGCGCGCCGTTCGAGCGCGACGCCGAGGCCGAGCGCGAGGATCACGCGGTGCCCGTCGTCGTCCGACAGCTCGCGCGCCGGCGACGCGCCAGTCTTCGCGTCGGGCTCGCGCACGCCCGCGCGGATGCGCCACGACGCGCGCCCCGGCTCGACGTCCACGAGCTCGATGCCCTCGCCCGCGCGCGCCGACAAGACGCCGGGCATCCACATCGGCGCCGGCTGCAGCCCGCCGTCCGGCGCCCACGGAGAAGCGCCAAGGGCGGCCGGCGGCGTGGGGTCGTGAACCATCACGTAGAAGAAGTCCTTGGACGCGTACTCGATGTAGCGGTCGGACGAGATCTCCATCTTCGGCGCGAGCAGCTCGCTCTTGTAGCCGTGCGCTTTGAGGTCGTGGATGGTCGCGAACAGAAAGCCCGTGTGGTGCGGGTTCATGTCAAGGTGCATTCCGTAGACGCAGCCCGCCATCTTCATCGCCCGCGCGAGCGTGGTGGCGCTCACGTCCTCGCCCCACGCGTACGCCAGGTGGCCGGCGCCCGTGACGCACACGCCGGAGCGCTCGGTCTGCGTGCCGCTGCCCGGCAGCGTGTAACCCCACAGCGCGCGCTTGCTCGGGTTGATCTCGCCGTTGTCGAGCAGCGCGTCGAGGTTCTGACGGAACGAGACGACGTCGGCGTCGGCGACGCCGCGCAGGCCGGCGATCTCCTTGGACGCGCTCCACGAGCCGAGGCCGACGCGCTGGTCCTTCGTGACGACGATGCTCGCCGCGCCGGGCTGCGGCGGCAGGAGCACGCGGCGGTTCACCATCATGCCGTAGTTGCCGTGCTCGGTCTTGAACGCGCCGTTGAACGCCGCGACGACGCGCGTGGCGATCTGCGGATCGCGCGGGATTCGGCCGCTTCCGTGCGGTCCGGCGAGCGGCTTTGGATCTTCGACGCCGGCCTCCATGCCGAGCTCGAGCTGACGCATGTCCATCGCGACGAGGAGCACCTTTGCGTAGGGGCGCTCCTCGTCGGGTCGCACGAAGGTCCGATAGAATGGCGAGGGCGCGCCGTCGGTCTCGCCCGGCACCTTGCGCATCCACGGGATGCGCGGCGCCGCCCACTCGCCCTCGCCCACCTCCGGCGTCTTCCAGATGGTGCGAATGGGCGGCGGTGGCCAGTGCGCGGCGTCGGCGCCCGCCATCGACGCGTCGAGGACGCTCGGCGGGGGCGGCGCGGGCTCGCGCGCGGCGAGCGTCTCCGTCGCGTCTGCCTCGTGGAGGCGGAAGGACAGCTGGCGCGAGGCGTCGCGGAGCGCGAAGGCCTTGTCCTCGAGCCACGCGATCGGCGCGGGGCCGATCCACGGCACCGCGCGCACGGTGTCGACGGCCCAAAAGACGAAGCGCTTCGGCAGGTGCCGCGAGGCCTCGGCGTGCATGCCCTGCGCCGCGACGGTCAGCTCGCCGCTCGCCAGGTCGACCCGCGCGCGGCGGGCGCGGCCGCCGTCGTCGGTGAGCTCCACGTCGACGGCGCCCGGCTGCCACGCGAGCGCGACGGCCCGCGCGGGCTCGTCGAGCGTCAGGTCGACGCGCGCGACGCCGGCGCCGGAGCCGGTGGTCTGGATGTTCGAGACCCACGCCATCGCGCGATCGACCGCGCGCGCGGCCGAGCTCTGGGCGCCTTCGCCGGAGAGATCGAGGAGCGTGACGCTCTGCTCCTGCCCGAACGCGTGCGTCGCGAAGACGGCCCGCTCGCCGCGGAGGAGCAAGCCGTGATCGTCGCCGAGCGGGGTGCCGGTGAGGTCATGAACGTCGGTGACGGCGAAGGGGTGCCCCTCGGGGCTGACGCGCACGCGCGCGCGCCACACGTCACGCGGCCCGCCCTTCACGTCGCTGCCGAGGAAGAGGACGAACCGGCCCACGAGCGCGTCGAGCACGGCGCCGCCCGAGGGCTCCCAGGCGAGCCCCACCGTGTCCACCGACTGGTGGGACGCCTCCCCGAGCGCACGCGCGAGGCCGTGCACGTCGTTCGCCGGGGGCGCAGCCCCGACCGCCGCCACCGCGCACGCGCCGACGCTGAGGAGCGCGAGCACGGGGGCTCGCGACGACAGGTAGGTGGTTGCGCGTCCGGCCATTCGGGCTGGTCCTTATCGCATGGTCGCCGAGTTTTCCACCGCCGCACCGCGCCGCATGACACCGATGAGCCGCTCGACCATGGCGGCTCGCGCGTTTGCGGGCCAAGCTTTCGACGGGGGCCCGTAGCGTAGGAGCGCGCGCCTCGCTAGATTGAAGAACGTTCGGGCTCAAGGCGCCGTTCCCGCCGACCGTTCGCGGTCATGGGAGGGACGCGCCGATGAGGGGGGAGCCGTCAGGGAAATGATCGCCTTCGGGAGCTCGGTCGATTCGTCGCCGCGCGCAACCACGGCCGCGGAGAACGCGGCGCGTGACGCGCTCGCCAAGCTGGGCGGCGAGGCGCCGGCCATCGCGATCGTGTTCGCGAGCGCCGGGTACGAGGACTTGCACCTCGTGCCTCGAGCGATCACGGCGGTGGTGGGGGACATCCCGATCCTCGGCGGAACGTCCGGCGGCTGCCTCATCGGGCCCGACGGCATCGTCCCGCGCGGCGTGAGCGTCGTGCTGCTCGGCGGCGAGGGGCTCGAGGTGATGTGCGTGAGCGCAGCGGCGCGCTCGGCGGAGCTCGTCGAAGCCGTCCCCGTCGCCGCCAAGCTCGCGGCGGCGGCGGATGAGGCCGCCAAGCGCGGCTTCACCGAGTTCACGTGCCTCGCGTTCGCGCCCGACGTCACCGTCGACGGCGGCGCGCTCACCGCCGCCGTCCGCAAGGGCGCCGGCGCGCGCGCGCAGCTCGCCGGCGGGCTCACGGGAGACGAGTGGACCTTCGATCGCTCGCGCGTGTTCGCCGACGGCGCGGTGCACGACGATCGCTTCGTCCTCGCCGGGCTCTTCACGCGCGTCCCGCTCGGCATCGCCGCGCGCCACGGCTGGCGCTCCGTCGGGCCGGAGCGGGCGATCACGGCGGTCGACGGCGCGTGGCTCGTCGGCCTCGACGGCCGCCCCGCGCTCGACGTCTGGCGCGAGGACATCGTCGCCGCCGGCGGTACGCCGCCCACCGGCTGCGGTCCCGAAGTCCCGGTCTTCCTTGCCCAGCACTACCCGCTCGGCATCTTCCTCGGCGACGGGCGCGAGCCGGTCGTCCGCGCGGCCTTCGGGGTCCGCTCCGACGGCGCGGTCCTCTTGTCGACGGGCATCGCCGAGAACGCCGTCGCGCGCGTCCTCGCGACGACGCGCGCCGAGCTCCTGGCCGCGTCGCGCGACGCCGCGCGCGTCGCCGTGCACGCGACGCACGGCGCGCTCGCCGGAGCGCTCGTGCTCGCGTGCAGCAGCCGCCACGCGATGCTCGGCGACGCGTTCGCCGAGGAGCCGCGCGCGATCGCGGCGGAGGTCGGCGCGCCCATCGGCGGCTGCATGGTCTTCGGCGAGATCGCCCGCGCACGCCGCGACGTCGAGGCGTTCCACAACACCACCGCGGTCGTCATCGTGATCCCGGCGGCTTGAGCCGCGGCGCGCTATTCGCTCGGGGTAACGAGCGCCGCCATCTCGGGGGGCAGCGGCGACTCGACGTCGAACGCGAGCGCCGCATCGCCCGAGTACTTCACGCGCGCGGCGTGCAGCGCGTGCCGACCTAGGTGGCGGATCTCCGCCCCGCCGTACAGCACGTCGCCGGCGAGCGGGTGCTCGAGCGCCGCGAAGTGCGACCGGATCTGGTGACGGAGCGCGCGCGTCGCCTCGGCCCGCACGAGCGCCCACGGCCCGACGCGCCTCTCGACGCGGTAGCGCGTGTGGGCCGGGCGCGGCGCGTAGCGCATGACGTCGCGCGGGTGCACGCACGGGTACACGCGGCGCTGGTCCTTCGGGTGATTGGCGATCGGGAACTCGATCGAGCCCGCGTCCGGCAGCCCTTCTTGGGCGCACACGAGGAGGTAGTCCTTCGCGATCTCTTCGGCCTTCAGCGCGGCGCGGAGCTTGTCGAACGCCTCCTTCGTGCGCGCGACGACGACGAGGCCGGTCGTGTCGGTGTCGAGGCGGTGAAGGAGGCCCGGCTCGCGCGGCGAGTAGCCGACGCCGTCGAGCTCGGGGTAGCGGGCGACGAGCGCGTTGGCCAGCGTGCCGACCTCGCTCGCGCGGAGCGGCGCGCACGGCTGCCCCGCCGGCTTGTCGACGACGAGCACTTGCGCCGACTCGAAGCGGACCGTGAGCGGCGCATCGGGCGTCGGGATCGCAGGCCCCTCTCCGCTCTCCAACAGGTCGAGGTCGAGCGTGACGACGTCCCCGCTCGCGACGGCCGACCCCTTCGACGCGCGGCGTCCGTTGACGCGCACCGCGCCGAGCTCGATCGCGCGCTTCACCTTCGCGCGCGACGTGCCGCTCGCGAGCTCCTGCGTCGCCTTGTCGAGGCGCGCTCCGGCGAGCGACTCCGGGACCGTGTACTGCACCTTGCGGGCTTCTCCCGGCAGAGGTGCCTGGTCGTCGCGACTGCCGTTCGTCATGGCGGTATGGTAGTGGTCCTTGACGGCCTTCGGTCGAGATTGTTTTCGCAGCATGCCGAACGTCGACAACAAAGACATCGCGCGCGCCTTCGACGAGCTCGCCGACCTGCTCGAGCTCTCGGGTGAGAATCCGTTCAAGCTCCGCGCGTACCGGAATTTTGCGGAGACGGCGCGCGAGCTGACGGAGCCGCTGGCCGCCGTCGCGGCGCGCGGGCCGCTCACCGAGATGGAAGGCGTCGGCAAGGCGATCGCCGCGAAGGTCGAGGAGATGCTGGCGACCCGTACGTTCGACGCCCTCGAGCGCGCGCGCGCCAACGTCCCCGTCACGCTGCTCGATCTCTTGAAGGTCTCCGGCTTCGGCGCCAAGACGGTCCGCACCGTCTGGAAAGAGGCCGGCGTGACGACGCTCGAGGAGCTCGTGAAGGCCTGCGACGAGGGGCGTCTCGCGGCGCTCCCCGGCATCGGCAAAAAGAAGGAGGCCCGCGCCCAGCGCGCCGCGCAAGAGATGCTCGACGGCGCGGGCACGACGCTGCTCCTCTCGGCGCTCGAGGCGCGCGAGCTCGTCGCGAAGCGGCTCGTCCCCGAGGTCGCTCGGGAGGTCGCACTGTCGGGCGAGGGGCGACGCGGCAAGGCGCTCGTGGGCGAGGTGCTCTTGCTCGCGCGCGGCGCGACGCGCGACGCCATCCTTCGCGGGCTCGCCGACGCGGAGCCCGAGCTCGAGCTCGTGCCGCCGGAGGGAGGCGACGTCACCGTCGTCGCGCGGGGCGGCGCGAAGGCGCACGTGCGCGCCGTCCCCGAGGACGAGTGGGTGCTCGCGCTCGTGACGGAGACGGGCCCCGCCGCCCACGTGCGCGCGCTCGAGCAGGCGGCCGCGGGCCACGGCGGCCTGCGCGCGGCGGCGACGCGCGCGACGGACGAGGCCGCGCTCTATGAGGCGCTCGCATTGCCGTTCGTGCCGCCGGAGCTGCGCGAGCTCGAAGGGGCAAAGGTGCCGGAGGATCTCGTCGATCATCTGAGCGGCGTCTTTCACATCCACACCGGCTGGAGCGACGGCAAGGCGACGATCGAGGCGATGGCCGGCGCCGCGAAGGCGCTGGGCTTCGAGGTCATCGGCATCAGCGAGCACTCGAAGGCGGCGTCGTACGCGAACGGCCTGGACGCGGGGCGCCTGAGAGCGCAGGTGCAGGCGATCGCGGCGGCGCGCGCGGCGGTGCCCGGCATCACGATCCTGCACGGCGTCGAGGTGGACATCCTCGGCGACGGCGCGCTCGATCTCGACGACGCGTCGCTGGCCGAGCTCGACTTCGTGATCGCGAGCGTGCATGCGCGGATGGACATGCCGACGGACGAGATGACGCGGCGGATCGTCCGCGCCGTCTCGCACCCGCTCGTGACCGTGCTCGGTCACCCGACGGGCCGACTCCTGCGCGCGCGTCGGCCGTTCGCGTTCGACGTCGCGGCGGTCGCGCGCGCGGCGGCGGCGAACGACACGTACCTCGAGATCAACGGCAACGGGCACCGGCTCGACATGTCCGACGTGATGGCGCGTGAAGCGGCGACGCACGGCGCGCGCTTCGTCGTGAACCCCGACGCCCACGCGCCGGACGCCGTCTCCGACGTGTTCATGGGGCTCACCGTCGCGCGGCGCGCAGGGCTGTCCCGCGGTCAAGTGCTGAACGCGTTGCCGAAGGACGAGCTCCTCGCGGCGCTCGTCCGCCGGCGCGACGCGGCGCGCGCGCGGCTCACGGCTCCTTAGGCGGCGGCGCCGTCGGCTCGCTCCACCTGCCCCACGCGCGCAGCGCAGCGACGTCGCGATCCATCAAGAAGGGCGCGACCTCGTCGAGCGAGCCGGAGCGCGCCGTGGCGACGCCGAGCTTGCGCGCCGCGCTCTTGGCGATGGCGGAGAGGATCGGGTGCGGGCTCTGCACGAGCGCGACGATGTCCTCGGCCAGTTCGCGGGCCTGCAGCTCCGCCGCGCACGCCGCCGCGAACGCGCGCGGGTCGGCCGCGCGCGCGCGGCGATCGCGGAGGACGCCGGCGAGCACGTCCACGGCGCGCGCGCTCGCGACCTGTGCGCCGCCGCTCCGGTAGCCGCCCGGCGACAGACCGAGGCGGCTCGTCGCGTCGGCCGACGCGAGCCAGGCTTTGGCCGCGGCGAGCAGCGGTTCGCACTCCGGCTCGAGCGGCCCAAGGCCGCCGCGCGCGCCGTCCAGGTCGAGGCTCGCCACGTGCGCCTGCTCCGCCGCGTAGGAATCCAAGTGCGCGAGGAGGCGGTCGAGCGAGACGGCACCGGCCGCCCGCCCGACGAGCGCCTCGCCCTTCTCCGTCTCGAGGGTCACCACGCTGAAGCGAGTCGTCGGCGTTCCCTGATCGCGCCCGTGCATCATCTCGACGTGCACCTTCGCGACCGCCGCCCACCTCAGGACGCGCGGGTGGTCGTCGAGGTCGACGAGCACGCCCCACGGCACGATGGCCATCGGCACGGCGCGCGCGTTCCACTTGCGGGGCAGCGGGGCAGCGCCCATGCGTCGGAGCAGGACGCCGCCGCACGCCGCCGCGAACGCTGCGAGCACGAGCCCGCGCACCGTGACGCCGTGCACGACGCCGGCGCCGAGCGTCGCCACGCCGAGCGTCGCGCTCGCCCAGAGCCCCGCGCGCGCGCGCGGAGC
Source organism: Myxococcales bacterium (assembly GCA_043785185.1). Taxonomy (GTDB): domain Bacteria; phylum Myxococcota_A; class Polyangia; order Polyangiales; family Polyangiaceae; genus JANYHK01. The sequence goes on along the minus strand of JAYVXL010000626.1, from coordinate 4,393 downwards.
CGGCTCGAGACCGACGTAGCGAAAGTCCGGGAGCGGCGCGAGGACCTCGCGCTCCGCGGGGCTCGCGTCCGCGCCGCGGTCGTCTGCGGCGTCTTGGCTAGGGCTCGTGGCGGGCATCTTTCCTATTTCGCGGCCTGTCGATCGTTTAGTCCGTTTGGCCCGAGGCGGCGAGCCCGAGCCGTTCGCTCGGTGGTACGCTGTGCGCAATGGCGTTCGAGGTCGGCGCGAAGATCGAGCTCGGCTACGGACGCATCGTCGTCGACCGGCAGATCGGCGCGGGCGCGATGGGCGTCGTCTACCGCGCGTGGCTCTTCTACGCGCCGGCCGGGCCGCGCGGGAGCGAGCCGCCGGTGCCGCTCGCCGTGAAGGAGCTACTGCCGCACGCGCAGGTCCAGGACTCCATCCGCGCGCTGTTTCTCCAGGAGGCCGAGGCGCTGAAGCGGCTCCTCCACCCGAACGTCGTCCGCTTCTACGATCTGTTCGAGTTCCGCGGCTCGCTCGCCCTGGCGATGGAGCTCGTCGACGGGAGCACCCTCGAGGACCTCATCGCGCGCCACATCGCGCGGGCGCGACTCGCGGGCCCCGGCGCGCTGCCCGGCGTCGCGTTCCAGCGCGCCTGGTACTATTTCCAGCAGCTGCTGGGCGCGCTCGGGGCGACGCACGCGCTCGGTGTCATCCACCGCGACGTGAAGCCGGCGAACATCCTGCTCCGTAAAGACGGCATCCTGAAGCTCACCGACTTCGGCATCGCGCGCCTCGTCGGGCGGGCCGATCCTGCGGCGATGGGCAGCGCCTACCTCGCGCCTGGCACGGGCGCGTACATGTCGCCCGAGCAGGTGCTCACCAAGCCGCTCGACGGCCGCAGCGATCTCTACTCCGCGGCGATCGTCCTCTTCGAGATGCTGACCGGCCGTCTCCCCTTCCCCGTCGAAGGACAGACCGAGCTCATGCTGCGCCTCGAGCAAGTCGAGCGCCCGCCGCCGCCGATCCGGACGTTCCTCGCCCAAGCGCCCCCGATCCTCGATGCGCTCTTCTTCCGCGCGCTCGCGAAAGATCCTGCGCAGCGATTCGCGAGCGCCATCGAGATGGGCGAGGCCTTCCGCCGCGCGCTCGGCCTCCCCGACAGCGAGCTATGGCGCGTGCAGGCCGAGATCGCGCGCGTCGCGCCGACCAGGCCCGACGCCGCGGACGGCAAGAAGATGCAGACCCTGCGCATGCAGCTCGAGCGAGGTTACGGCGGCACGGCGCAAATGTGGTCGCGGAGGTCTTAGCCGCGTCGCGCGCCCGCGCGTCACTTCACGTGCATGCGGAGCAGCCGGACCTCGCTCGCCGCCTCGCGATGCTTCGGGTTCGCCTTCATCAGCGACTCGAAGTCCTTGAGCGCCTCTTTCGTCTTGTTCGCGCGCTTGTACAGCTTGCCGCGGTAGAGGAGCGCGCGCTCGCACGTTGGCTCCTTTTGGAGCACGCCGGAGATCGTTTCGATCGCGTCGGCGACCTGGTTGGGGCTCGCGCCCATCGCCCGCACCCACGCGTAGAGCGCGACGTACTCGGCCTGCTCGGGATCGCCCTCGGCCGCCGAGCGCGCGAGCTTCTCGGCGAGCTGCATGTCCCCGCGCTGCAGCGCGGTCTCCGCGAGGCGGAAGTTCGTCATCGCCTCGAGCGCGCGCTCGGCCTCGGCCATCTCGGGGCTGAGGCCGGCCTCCCGCTCGTCCGTCTCGAGGTTGCGATCGGCGTACTCGGTCGCTTCGCCGTCGTCCATGCCACCGGACAGGTTCGGTGGCGGCAAGCTCGCGGCGCTCGATAGGTCGACGTCGACGGCGAGCTCTCCCTCGGAGAGCGGCGGCGCGCTCTTCGGCGCCGGACGAGGCGGCGTCGGCGCGCCGGGGCGAACGGACGGCGGTGAGGGCGATTTCACGGCGGCGGGCAGGCCCGCTGGCACGACCGATGGCCGGACCGACGCGGCGGGCGCGCCGGACGTGCGTGGCGCCGCCGCGGGCGTCGCCGGAGCGCGAGGCACCTGGACCGCCGCCATGCCCGCGGTGGAGGCCCGGGGCAGCGGCCGCAGCGAGACCGGCGCGCGCGCCGCGGGCGCCGGGATCACGGCCGGCGCGCGCGGACGCGCGGCCATCGGCGCCTTCTTCTGACCCTTGAACGCGAACTGCCGCGTCACGGCCAACGTGTAGACGACCGAGCTGACGGCGTCCTCGTCGGCGATGTTCATCTGTAGGAGCTGCGGGAGCGAGCACTGCCGCGTCACGATCGCGTCGAGCACCTGCTGCTCGACCTCGTTCGGGCGCAGGCTCTCGAGGTCGGCGTCGTCGTGGAAGACGAGCGGGTGCTTGCCGATTCGGTTCAGCGTCGCGCGCACGCGCACGCGGTCGTGCCAGACGCGCACGGTGGCGAGGATCGGGTTGAGCGGTCCGGGTAGGACCGGCTCCGCGCTCCCCCATGCGTCGAGGTGGCTCACGTCGCGGTAGTAGGCGTATCCCGTCTCGGGCGGCAGGTTGGCGAGCGACGCCACCTTTCGGATCAGCTGCTGCTCGAGGGCCTTTCCGAGCGCGATGCGCGAGACGTGGCCGTTGCCGACGCAGAACTCGCCGTACAAGACCCCGAGCTTATGCGCGTCCTCGGCGATGCCGTAGATCTGGTCCGCGTCGAGCGCGCCCATCTCCGCGAGCAGCTCGCCGAGGAGGCAGTCGTCGATCGCGAGGCGCACCTTGGAGGGGACGCCGTTCGTAAAATGCATGTAGTGGTCGCCGTCGGGGGCGTTGAAGATGACGCTGCCCGACAGGGAGTGGTCGAGCATGTAGACGAGCACGTGGGCGAGCGGCGTCGCGTCGAGCGAGCCACGCGCCGTCGGCGTGTCGACGACCTGAGCTTGGTCCGCGCGCCCGAGCGGCACGATCTCGGCGATCGGCTGGCCGCCGGCGTCGTCGAACGGCGAATGCTGCACCACCGTGCGCATGTCGTCCGGCGGCTTGGTGCGAAGCGCGACCGGCGGCTGCGCGTGGGCCGCGCCTGGCTTGAGCGACTCGTTGATCATCCGCCCCATCGCCTCGGCGACGGCGGACGGGCTCGAGCCGATCGAACCGCTCGCCGACGCGGAGATGCTGCTCATCGACGGTGAGCTGCCCTCGCGCACTTGCGGCTCGCGAACGCCGCCGAACACGGCCGACGGCGTCGACCCACGCCGCTGCGCGGGCGCCGTGGGAGCCACCGCCGAGCGCGACGGCGAGGACGGATGCTCGGGCGCCTCTCGCATGCCCGAGTCGCTGTGGCCCGACGGCGGACTGCTCGCGTCGCGCTCGTAGGCCCCGTAGGTCTTGGCCTCGAGCCCCTTGGCCCAGCCGTCGACGCTCATGATGCGGGCGACGCGCCGGTTTGGCTCGCGCGCCAAATCGATCTCGGTGATCTGCGACACGACGCCGCCTTGCGCGTCGAGCGCCACGCGAACGCGCGGGCGATCGGGCGGCCCCGGCTCGCCGCGCGGGACGACCTCGCACACCTCGCCGGTCGAGAGCTGCAGCACGGTGCCGACCGGCACGAGGCCGAGCGCGGCGACGAGCATGCGGAGCACCGTCTTGTCCGACGGCTCCTTCAGCTCCTCGGACAGCGTCGCGACGGCGAAGTCCGGCGTGGGCGGCTGGAGGCCCGGCTCCGGCGTCATCAGATCGTTGTACCGGCGCGCGACGCTGATCATCTTCGCGTGCAAGGTCGCCTGCCGCGCGCCGCGGTAGACGGGGCCGATCCACTGCTGGCGCCGCAGCCACAGCGACTCGAACGCGACGACGGTGCGCGTGATCGACGGCTCGTTCACGCGGCCGAGCGCGGTGAGCACCGCGGCGGTGCCGCCGGGGAGGCGGTCCTCCTGATCCTCCGACAGCGACATGACGCCGGGCATCTGCGGCATGCCGGGGACTGCGCCCACCGCCTGCGCGCGAGGGCGCCCGACGTCGTGCATCATCGCCGCCATCGCGATTTGCGCCAGCGTCACGCGGTCGGTGCAGACCTCGCGCGCCATCGCGACGGCGAGGATCGCCGAGTTCACGGCCTTGCCGGCGTCGTCGTGGTTCGCGTTGCGCGCCTCGGTGACGCCGAGGTACGCCGCGGTGCCGCCCTCCGACAGGTCGACAAGGCTCTGCGCGATGCGCTTGATGCGGCGCGGGAGGATGTACTTCGAGGCCTGCAGGTCCTCGAAGAAGCGGCGCATGATGACGACGGCCGACGCGTACGTGCGCACGATGCGCTGCTCGGCGCTCATCGGCTCGATCTCGAGGCCGCGCAGGCGCGCCTTGTCGTCGACGCTGCGCAGGCGCACGCGCGGGCTCGTCGAACGGAAGCGCCCGCGCTCGCTGCGCGTCGCGGCGGAGATCTGCTCGGCGAACTGCAGCAT
>JAYVXL010000625.1:0-4345 GCA_043785185.1 Myxococcales bacterium | reverse complement strand
GCGCGTCGATACGCTCTTGCAGCGCGGCGAGGCTCACGCCCTGGAGGCGGTCGTACGCGAGACGAAAGAGCCATTCGGCCGCCCGCGCTTCGGCGGCCGTCTTCACGCGATGGACGACGAAGCTCTCACTCCAACGAAATGGGCGCGCGAGGTCGGCGGCGATTACCGCATCACGGAGCGCGCTCGGCATGGCGATGTGCGCTTCGGGGTAGAGATGCAGATGACCGAGCTCCCGTTCGCCCACGTAAAAGTCCGCGCCGTCGACGACCGTCTCGTCGCCGAGCTGCCAATGCGTGCGCGCGTGGACGGCGGGCCACGTTTCCACGTTGCGCGCGACGGACTCCGCCGGACCTTCCAGAGAGGGGCGCACGGCGAAGCGCCCTTTATCGACCAACTTCATCATCCCCATCGTCGTACCGCGATTGCTCGAGCTGGCAAGACGGGAGCGCCCGAGACTCGCGGAAGCTCTGGCTTCGTGCTCGGGCGCGACGGAGATGGGGAATCCGTTCATCATTTTCGATCCGACATGCATGAGGCGCAGCTCCAGCGGCCCTTCGGCACGTCCTCGCACCAAGCTCACCTCCTCCTGCGAATCGTCGCGCGAAACGCTCGCAGAGCTTGATGCGTTGGCGATTGGCGATAGTGGGTTGAGCCCCTCGGAGGTCACATTGCAGAGTCCGTTCCGCGTTCCGCCCACACTCTCCATCGCCGCCTTGCTCCTCGCGGGGTGCAAGCTCGCGAGCGGCTCCGCGCCCGGCTCGGACGATCGCGGCGACGCGCCGCCTCACGCAGGCGCCGCGGGAGAATCGGACTCGGGACGCGCCGCGAGCGCCGAACCAGACGCAGGCGCGCCGGCCCTGGACGCAGCCGACGTCGGGGTCGGAGACGCGGGCACCACCGCCGACGCGCCCGCGCGCGACACCGGCGTCGACGGAGCGCCAGGGCCGAGCGGCATCGGGCACGTCGTCTTTCGCCTCGCGGGACGGTGGCGGCGAATGCCAGCGCGCGCCGGCTCCGCGATGCAGGATCTGACGTCCGCGCTCGACGCCCTCTCGCCCGGCGCGGACGACATGGTGAACATCACCGCGGGCGGTGGCTCGCTCGTCCTCACGACGACGCGCTTCGGGTGCCAGGACTACGGATGCCTCGCGCTCGTTCACGGCGACCTCGGCGCCGGCGAGCTTCTCCGGAACGCGGGCGGCGAGATCCACGCGAAGGGGCGGGCCGCGGCCTCGGCGGACGGCAATCACGTGGTCTTCCCCGCGGCCGGCCCGCACGCGATGGATGCCTACGCGATCGCGCGAACCAGCCCGACGACATGGAGCGCGCCGGTTCTCCTGACCGCGGTCTCGCCCTTTCGCTTTCACCACGATCTGGCGATCTCCGCCGACGGCACCAAGACCACGTTCGACTGCGGCGACGATCCCTACGGCGCCGGCGGCACCGCGATCTGCGAGGCCTCGACCGATGGCACCGGCTTCCGCAAAATCCTCGACCCCGGCGGCTCGACCAATGCGCTTCACCACCCCGGTTACGCGCCGGGCGGCGGCACGGTGTTCGAGGGGGCGTGGACCGGCGAGCAGATCTGGCGGCTCCCGTTGGGCGCGACGACGCCCTCGCAGATGGCCGCGGCGCAATCGAACGACAACACGCCGTGTGTCCTGCCAAGCGGCAGCGTCGCCTCGCTTTGGCTGAGTGCGCCGGGAAATCCCCACGGGCTGCACGAGCTCAAAGTCATGAGCGCGGACGGGGCGACCTCCGAGCTGGTGCTCACCGGTCTCGACATCGAGGACATCGGAATCGGCTGCGGGGAGTGATTGAGCTCGAGCTGTCCTCGCGCGCATGGCACGCGCGTCGCAGCGTGGCGTCCCGGATCGGTTCGTCTATCGCGAGCCGGGACGATGAAGGAGACACGTCATGTCGAAGAAAAACGGCGCGGACAAAGAGAAAAAGACGCAGACCGTCGAGGGCGAGGGCAGCTACTCGGCCGCGCACCACTACAATGAGGGCCTAGCCAAATCGATCCGCGAAGGGCGCTCAGACGAGCTGGCCGAGGCCGCCAAGAAGGCGCTCGAGGGGCCGGAGGGTCCGGCGCTCCGCGAGGCCGAGAAGATCGGCAAGTCGGGCCACCCCAAGTCGGCAACGAAGCCGGCGAAATGAACGGGCGGCGTCGCGCCGCTCGCCGCTCCGTTGAAGGGCACCAGCTCGAGCGCGGGCGTCCGGTCGATGGATCGAGCGGCCCGCACGCGGCGCGACGCAGGCCTCGGCAGACGTCACGAGAAGCGCGCGTGGGTGTAGCGAAAGTGCAAGAGCGCGGCGAAAATGCTCACGCGACCGCGCGCGACACCCACGGCCCATGCGCGGGGAAAGGGAGACCCTTCCCACGACGGTTGGCACGTTCTTCGCTGATGAGGTCCTCACTCCCGTGAAAAAGACCACCCCGAAGCGAACGCCGACCCGACCGAAGACCCGCGCCCGGAAGACCCGGGGACCTGCTGCCGCGGCGCCGCCTGCGGAGGGCGGCGGGTTCTTCGCGACCATCACGAAGCTCCTTTCGTCGACGGTGACGGACAACGCCCCGAGGGCCACGGCGCTGCTCGAGAAGCACCACCGCGAGCTCGAGAAGCTCTTCGCCGCCCTCGAATCGGCGCCCGTCGACAAGAAGCGCACAATACTTCACGACATCGCCACGCGGCTCCTCGCGCACATGGTCATCGAAGAGAAGGTTTTCTATCCTCGCGCGATCGGCATCGACGCTTCGAAGGTGCTCGAAGGATACGAGGAGCACGTGGTGGTCAGGTTCGCCTTGGAGCGCGCGCTCGTGACGGCGCCGAGCGACAAAACGTTCATCGCGAAAGTGAAGACGATCAAAGACTTCCTCGTGAACCACGACGACGAGGAGGAAGACGACCTCTTTCCGAAGGTCAGGCGCGCCATGAGCCTCGAGGCGCAGCGCAAGCTGGGCGCCGAGATGCTTGCCCTCTTCGACAAGACCTGCGCGGAAGGCTGGAAAGCGACCCTCGAGGCGGAAGGGCCGCACGTCTCGACGCGCGTACGAAAATCGAGCGCGCGCGCCACGGCGACCGCCGCGGCCTCGTAGGAAGTCGAAGGGGAGCGCGAGACGCGCAGCGCCACCTCTTCTTGCCTGCAACGGACCGACCAACACCTTGTCATTCAAAGCCAAGCCCGACCCCACCAGCACGCGAACGATGATCCTCTCCTCGAGCGACCCCGTACCCCCGGGCGGGACCGACGAAACGGAGCCGTTCGGACTTCGTGCGCCGGCCTTGCCGCTCAGCGGCGACGTCGAGAGAGGAAACGGTCCGACCGCGGGGACGGTTATCGACGGCGTGTACCGTGTGATCGGGCCGCTCGGCCGCGGAGGAATGGGCGTCGTCGTGCTCGCCCACGACGAGGTGCTCGACCGCGAGGTCGCCATCAAGCTCATTCGTCGCGAGCTGGTCGGCGACAGCGGCCTCAGGGACCGCTTTCTCGTCGAAGCGCGCGCGATGGCGCGCGTCCAGCATCCGAACGTCCTCCAGATTTACGCGTTCGGCGAGTACGCCGGCTCTCCCTATTTTGTCGTGCCGCTGGCGCGTGGGTCGACGGTCGACGGCTGGCTCGCGGCGAGACCCGCGGGAACGCCGCCGGACCTCGACGAGGCGATGTCGATTCTCGAGCAGACCTGTCTCGGCGTCGAAGCGCTCCATGCCGCCGCGACGGTGCACCGCGACCTGAAGCCGAGCAACCTGCTGCTGGATGAGGGGGGCGTCGTGCGCATCGCCGACATGGGCGTCGCCGAAATCCTGCGCCGGACGAACGCGGAGGGGCGCCGGGACATCGTGGGAACTCCCGAATACATGGCGCCCGAGACGGTGCTGCAGACGGACGTGGCGCCGGAGCTCGCGGCGCGCGCCGACGTGTATTCGTTGGGGTGCTTGGCGTTCGAGCTCCTCACCGGAACCGCACCGTTCGCCGCGACCGGCGCCCTCGGTCGAATGATGGCGCATGTCATCGACCCGCCGCCGCGCGTCTCCGATAGGCGACCCGAGCTGGGCGTCCTCTTCGACGACGTCGTGCTCCAAGCGATGGAAAAGGAGCCCGCCGCCCGCACGCACAGCGCGGAGGCCTTCCGTCGTGCCCTCGTTGCCGCGCGGCGTGGAAGCAAGGAGCCGGTGTCCATTCTCGTCGCCGACGACGACGAGGACTTCCGGACGCTCCTCGCCGGCGCGCTCGCGCGCGAATTTCCCGACGCGCGCATCGAATGTGTCGGCGATGGTGTCGCGGCGCTCGACGCGTTCGACCGGGGTCGCCCCTCGTTGGCGATTTTCGATCTGCAGATGCC
>JAYVXL010000624.1:0-4346 GCA_043785185.1 Myxococcales bacterium | reverse complement strand
TGAGCCTCCGGTGGTAGGTGGCCCACTCGATCGCCGTGAGGAGCGCGACCGCGAGGAGGAGGTAGATCCAGATCTCGCGACGCACCCCGACGTGAAAGCTCGCCACTTCGCCGGCGCTCTTGCCGTCGACGGTGATCGTATCCATCGGGGTGATCGCGCTCTCCGCTTCGTCGAGGAGGTTCGCCGCGAAATTCGTCACGACCGGCGGCGTGCCGTCCCCCACCTGACCCTGCGGCACCGTGAGCTCGTAGAAGCCGGCGCGCTGCCCGAGGTAGACGGCCCGCCCTTCGTGCACGGGGATCTGCTCGATCTCGCCGTCGGGGCGCTTCAACTGCGCGCTCACCTGCGGCGTGCTCACCGGGACGCGCCACACGTCGCCGGTGCGGAAGCTCGAGAGGTAGCCTGAGTCCTCGTCGGTGAACCAGTTGATCGCGTCGAGGAGCATGAGCGGCCACGCGACGCGGAGCGGGAGATCCGCCTCGCGGAGATCGAAGCCGAGCACCGCGAACTTGAAGCCGGCGCGCGTGCCGGCGACGAAGATGGGCCCCTCCGCCGACGCGCCGACGACCTTGTCGCCGGGCTCCGGCACGAGCTTGTGCGCGCGCGCGATGTTGACCTCGTCGAGCGCGGTGAAGCGGATGATCGGGTGGCGGCGATCGAGCTTGTCGAAGCCCGGCTGCTTGATCTCGCCCTCGACCTTCACCGGCGAGCCAGGGCCGCGCGGGTCGATGTAGAACGCGTGCGCGCGCGGCGGCTGCGCGGGCGTCGCGCCGTCGAAGACGATGACGTCGTATTTGTTCTTCGACTTCTGCGCGTAGAGGGCCGGCGCGACGACCTCGACGTCGAGGTACTCGTCGAGCAGGAGCGCCGCCTCCAGGTACGTGTTGCCCGTCGAGACGACGAGGATCTTCGCGCGTCGGCGCTCCGGGAGGAGCGCGTACGCGTGGTCGTCGGCGGGCAGATCGTCGTGCGGGCGATCGAGCGGGCGGATCGTCGCTTCGAGGGTGCGGCTCGCGCCGGACAGCTGGGGGTAGAAGCGCGGCAGGCGCTCGCCCGGCTTGAGGCGCAGCTTCAGGATGTCGACGGGTTGCTTGTCGCCGAGCAGCGTGAGCTCGACGTCCTCGGGCTCCGGGCCGGTATTCTCGACCTCGAGCATCACCTCGTAGCGGCTCTTGTCGAGCGGGTAGCGGCGCACGGCGAACTGCGTGATGCCGACGTTGCGCTTGCCGGAGCCGATCTTCACGAACGACAGGCGCGTGTCGCCGAGGTGCACGCCGCCCGCTTGATCCTCGGCGGCGCCGAGCACGCCGTCGGACACGACGACGATCTCCGCGTTGTCCACGCCGCGCAGCGCGTCCGCCGCGAAGCGGAGCGCCCGCGGGAAGTCGGCGCGCGCGTCGGTCGGTTTGATCTGGTCGAGGCCTCGCTCGAGCTCGCCGGTGTCGCCGCTCATCGGCCCCATCGGGGTGACCATCGCGTCCATCTGCGCGACGAGCATGCGATCGGCGCCGCCGAGGCCGCGGATCATCGCCTTGACCTTGTCCTTCGCGGCGCCGAGACGCGAAGGGGCCACGTCGGTCGCCTGCATCGACGCGCTCGCGTCCACGAGCACGACGAGGTTGCGTCCCTTGATGAGCGTCGCCGCCGCGCGCGGATCGCCGAGCGCGAGCACGAGCAGGAGGAGGAGCGCCAGCTGCAAGAGGAGCGAGAGCAGGCGCTTCAGCTTGGAGAAGAGGCTCGTCGCCTCCTTGTCCTTCAAGATCTTCTGCCAGAGCGGCGAGAACGGCACCGAGACGGTGCGCCGACGCAGCTTCAGGATGTACAGGCCGACGACCGCCGCGCCCACGACCCCGAAGATCGTGAGCAGCGTCGCGAGCGGCAGCCCGGCGAGGATCATCGGAGAAACCCGCCCCTACGGAAGACGCGGAGGATCAGCTCGTCGAACGGCACGCTCACGTCGGCGCGCGTGTACGGCACTTGGTGGGTCGTGCAGAACTTCGCGATCTCCTCGCAGTACTCGGCGTGGACCTCTTGGAACCGCTCGAGCACCTTGCCCGTGACCGTGACCTCGCGCTCGTCGCCTGTCTCGCAGTCGTAGAGGAGCACGTCGCCGTTCAGCTTCGGCTTGGCCTCGTTCGGGTCGACGATGTGGACGACGAACGGATCGAATTTGTTGTAGCGGAGCACGTTGATCCCGCGCTCGAAGCCGGCCGGGTCGTAGAGATCGCTGATGAGCACGGCGAGGCCGCGGCGCTTGTTCTGCGCGACGAACGCCTTGAGGCTCGTCTCGAGGTTCGTGTGCCCGGCGGGCTCGAGCTCCTTCAGGAAGCGGAAGACCTTGAAGATGCGCGCCTTGCCACGCGTCTGCGGCATGCGCTCCATGACCTTGTCGCTGGTCGAGACGATGCTCACGCGGTCGAGGTTCGCCAGGCCCACGTACCCGAGCGCCGCGGCGACGCGCTTGGCGTAGCGGAGCTTCTTGCCGTCCCCGAACGCCATCGAGCCGCTCGCGTCGACGATGAAGTAAATGGCGAGGTCCTCCTCTTCCTCGAAGAGGCGCAAGAGCAGGCGATCGAAGCGCTGGTAGATGTTCCAGTCGAGGTAGCGGAAGTCGTCGCCGGGCTGGTATTCGCGGTGATCGGCGAACTCTACGCCCGAGCCGCTCTTCTTCGTGCGCCGCTCGGCGCGCATGCGGCCGGCGAACACACGACGGCTGACGAGCGCCAGGTAGTCGAGCTTGCGCTGGAACTGGTCGTCGAAGAGATCGTCGTCACTCGCCTTCGCGGCGGGCGGCTTCGACCTCCTCAGGGAATCAATTAACCCCAACCGTCTTCTCCGCGGCCGTGCTGCCCGCCTTCGTCTCGGGGATGGCTTTCAAGATCGCCTCGATGACCTGGTCCGTCTTGACGCCTTCGGCCTCGCCCTCGAAGTTGAGGAGCACGCGGTGGCGGAGCGCCGGCAGCGCGGCGGCGCGCACGTCGTCGATGCTCGCGGCGAAGCGCCCCTCGAAGAGCGCGCGGATCTTGGCCGCGAGAAGGAGCGCCTGCGCGCCGCGCGGGCTCGGGCCGAAGCGGACGAAGCGCTTGGCGAGGTCCGGCGCGTCGGGCCCGTCCGGGTGGGCGGCCTGCAGGACGCGGATCGCGTAGTCCTGCACGTGCCGCGCGACGGGGACCTGGCGCACGAGCCGTTGCATCGAGAGGATCTGATCGCGATTCAGCACCGCCGTTCGCTCGCGGCCCGCCGCGCCGGTCGTGAGGTCGAGGATCTCGTGCAGCTCGTCGCGGCTCGGGAATGGGACGTGGAGCTTGAAGAAGAAGCGATCGAGCTGGGCCTCCGGCAGCGGGTAGGTGCCTTCCATCTCGAGCGGGTTCTGCGTCGCAAGGACGATGAACGGCTCCTCGAGCACGAACGTCTTCTTGCCGACGCTCACGCGGTGCTCCTGCATCGCCTCGAGCAGCGCGCTCTGCGTCTTGGGCGTCGCGCGGTTGATCTCGTCGGCGAGGAGGATGTTCGTGAAGACCGGCCCCTTGCGGAACTCGAACGCCTTGCCGCCCTGCTGCGTCTCGTCGATGACCGTCGTGCCGAGGATGTCGGCGGGCATGAGATCCGGCGTGAACTGCACGCGCGAGAACTGCAGGCTGAGCGTCTCGCTCAGCGTGCGAACGAGCATCGTCTTGCCGAGCCCGGGCACGCCTTCGAGCAGGGCGTGGCCGCCGGCGAGCATGCACGTGATGACGCCGTCGACGACGTCGCGATTGCCGACGATCGCCTTGGCGATCTCGCGCTGCAAGGTCGTGATGTGCGCCCGGAACTGCTCGACCTCCGCGCGCACGGCCGCGGCGTCCTCGTGAGTCGTCATCGGTGGTCTCGTCTTTCTTGGAGTCGCCTGCGTGGGTGGCTAGAGAAGAGGAACGTAGCTAGGGGCCGGGGACGCCGCCGGGCCCGGGACCGGGGCCGGGGACGCCGCCGGGGCCGACGGGGCCCGCGCCGCCGCCGGGTTGGTCGTCGCGCGGGCGAATCAGCTGGAAGTAGCGGCGCACGTAGAAGCGGTAGCCGCCGGGGATCTCGTCCTTGTTCAAGGCCTCCTCGGCGACGGTATGGTACTCGCGGAAGACCTTCTGGTAGCCGCGCGACGCGAAGCCCTTCTCGGCGGCGCCGCGGATGATCTCGCTTCGGCTGCCGCCTTGGCCGGTGTCGTTCCCGGCGACCTGCGTGTCTTGCGTGCCGCCCTTCTGCGAGGTCGCGCCGCCCTGCACGTTGCCGTCGTGGCCGGTGCCCCAGCCGTGCGGGTTCGGCGGTCCGCCCTGGCCCTGGCCGCCGTGACCTTGCCCAGGCGACTGCCCCTG
>JAYVXL010000623.1:0-13637 GCA_043785185.1 Myxococcales bacterium | reverse complement strand
CACGTCGAGGCCACGAGCGCCTGATCCAGGGAGCCCGCGCGCTCGACGTGACGTTCGTCCTCGCCGCGTCGAAGCTCGTCCTCCATCTGGTCACCGCGCGCGGCTACGGCTACTTCCGCGACGAGCTGTACTACCTCTCTTGCGGCGAGCACCTCGACTGGGGCTACGTCGATCACGCGCCGCTCGCGGGGTGGGTCGCGCGCCTCGTGCGCGTCACGGTCGGCGTCTCCCTCCCGGCCCTCCGCCTCTACCCCGCGCTGTGCGGCGCGGCGTCGGTGCTCCTCGCGGGGCTCACGGCCCGCGCGATGGGCGGACGGCGCTACGCGCAAGCGCTCGCCTGCACCGGCGTGCTCGTCGCGCCGTACTTCCTCCTGGTCGATCACATCTTCACGATGAACTGCCTGGACCCAGTGCTCTGGACCCTGGGGCTCCTCCTCGTCGTGAAGGCGCAGACCGAGCCGAAGCGGGCGTGGCTGGGTTTCGGCGCGGTCGTCGCGATCGGCCTGCTCAACAAGCACGCGATGCTCTTCTTCGGCGCCGCGGTCGCGGTCGCGCTCCTCGCGACCCCGCAGCGCCGCCAGCTCCGCACGCCCTGGCCGTGGGCCGCGGCCCTGATGGGCGCGGTCGCGCTCGCCCCCAACCTCGTCTGGCAGGCGCGCTACGGCTGGCCCACCCTCGAGTTCATGCGCCACGCGCGCGAACACTCGATCGTGCACGACTCCGCCGTCGGTTTCGCGAAGGAGCAGATCCTGGGGATGCATCCGCTCACGGCGCCGCTCGTCGCCTTTGGGCTCTGGTTCACGCTCCGCGCGCGTGAGGGGCGTCCGTGGCGCGCGGTCGGGATCGCGTACGTGGGGCTCTTCGCCCTCTTCGTCGCGATGCACGGCAAGCCGTACTACCTGGTCGGCATGTATCCGGCGCTCCTCGCCGCCGGCGGCGTCGCGATCGAACGCGCCGTCACCGTGGCTTGGGCGCGGACGGCGTCGCTCGTCGTGCTCGTCCTCGGCGGCGCCGCGCTCGCACCGATCGCCCTCCCCGTCCTGCCGGTGCCCGTCTTCCAACGGTACGCGCGCGTGATCGGCGTGGCGCCCAGCACCGGTGAGCGCCCCGAGGACGGACCGCTCCCGCAGATCTACGCCGACATGTTCGGGTGGGAGCCGATGGTCCGAAAGGTCGCGGGCGCATACGCGTCGCTCACGCCGGAGGAGCGCGCGGTCGCGGCGATCTATGCGAACGACTGGGGACAGGCGGGCGCCGTCGACTTCTTCGGACCGGCCCTCGGACTCCCCCACGCGATCTCACCGCACAACAGCTTCTGGATCTGGGGTCCCGGGCCGTGGAACGGCGAGGTGCTCATCGTGATCGGCGGCGCAGCAAGAGACCACGCCCAGGTCTACGACGACGTCCGGCGCGTCGACGAGACCGACGAGCCGCTCGCGCGCTCGAACGAGAGGGGCCTCGGCATCTACGTATGCAGGAGCCCCCGCGCGACGCTGCGGGAGATCTGGCCTCGCGTGCGCCGGTTCGATTGAGTCGGGTCTGGCCCCCGCTCACGGGTGAGGTGCCGCTGCCGCCGCCTTCGGGATCACGACGCGCTGCTCGCCGATCGCGAGGATCTGCACGCGCTCGGCGCCGAGCCCGCGCTCCTTCATGACCGCCTCGAGCACGGCCTTCGGCTCGCCCGGCGCGTCCGCGCTGTTGATGAACGTGTCGAAGTGGATCGGGATCATGACCTTCGCGCGCAAGTCCAGGAACGCCTGCACGGCCTCCTTGGGATCGACGTGCGTGCGCTTCATGAACTCGCGCGGGTGGATCGGCGCGATCGGCAGGAGCGCCAGATCGATGTGCGGGAATCGCCGCGCGGCAGCCTCGAAGTTCTCTTTCACGTAGGCCGTGTCACCGCCGAAGTAGACGGTCATGCCGTGGTACTCGAAGACCCAGCCGGTGAAGCTCGTCGTCATCCAACCGCCGTCGATGCCGTAGCGAAAGCCCACGTGCTCGACGGGCACCGCGGTGATCCGGAGCTCCCCGCTCTGCCACGAGCGCCAGGTCGCGACCTCGTCCGTGTCGAAGCGGTAGTTCGGCACGTACACGAGCCCGCCGCGCGGCACGAGGAGCTGCCGCAGCTTCGGCTCGACGAGGTCGAGCGAGCCGTACGACAGGTGATCGAAGTGCATGTGCGAGATGACGGTGACGTCGACGATGGGCAAGAACTTCGGGTCGAGGCCGGGCTCGACGAGGCGCCGGGACAGCTGGCCGACCGTCTCGGTGAAGACGGGATCGGTCATGATGAACTTGTCGTCCATCTGCACGAGCGTCGTCGCGTGCCCGATCCAGAGGACGGCGAGGCGCGCGTCGTCACGCGCCGGCCGCGTGATGCGCGCAGGCAGGCTCCGCGGCGCGGACACGAGGACCGTCGCGTTGCGGCCCGCGATCTTGGCGACGGTGACGCACGACGTGCTCGCCGCAGCGGGCGCGAGGAGCGTGAAGACCGCGGCGACGGCGCGTAGCGACCGCATCAGAAGTACCGAAAGCGGAGCGTCACGATCGTCCCCGCGGGTTGGTGCGCCACCGGCGCGTAGGTCACCTGGACGCCGAAGATGCCGTAGAGCACGTAGATGCCCGCCTCGAACGCCGCGCTCGAGCGGCTCTGCACGTGCTGGTAGCTCGACCCGAGCGATACGCTGACATACTCGCCGTGCGCCACGATCGGGAAGTACGCGCGCACGCCCGGGCGGAGGAGCCACTTGTCGCTCGCGTCCCCGGCCACGTCGATGAACTCGGGCGAGAGGTACGCCTCGACCGAGCCGCTCTGGCGCGAGAGCGGCTCGACGACGAGGACGCGCCACGGCGAGAGCCTGCGGTTGATGCCCCACGAGTAGAGCAGCGGCGTCACCTGCCAGCGGAGGCCGAAGGCCGTGTGGCCGCCGCCGGCGGCGATCTCGGGGCTGGGGATGAATTGCGTCGCCAGCCACGCCAGCGTCGGCGCCACGCGCGGCTCGGTCGCGGGTGGCGCGTCGGCCGCATGCCCCGCCGCCGGCGCGAGCCACGCGCCCGCGAGGAGCGCGAGGCCCGCGCGAAGGCCCCGACGAGGCTCAGAGGTCGAGCGCGTTCGCAAAGCCGGCCTCCCCCACGGTGTCCGCGATCGTCTCGAGCCGCGCGAGCCGCGCGAGGAAGCGCCGGTAGTCCTTCACGACGCGCGGCCCCACGTCGCCGCGCATCGCGTAGTCGGTGACGCGCGTGATCGCGAAGCGGCACGCCGCGAGCGCTCCCTCGCACACGAGGCCTCGCCGCTCGTCCGCCGACAGCGGCCGCACGCGCGTGTAGCCGCGCGCGATCGCCTGGGCGAGCTCGAGCTCGAGGTCGTCCGAGAAGCACCACGACAGGATCGTCACCATCAGGTCGTAAGCGAAGACGCCGTCCGACGCGCTCTCGAAGTCGAGCAAGGCCGAGATCTCGCCGCCGTCCTCGGCGCACCAGAGCACGTTGTCGCGGAAGAGATCGCCGTGCACGAGCCCGCGCGGCAGCGGCCGGCGCGCCTTCTCCCAGCGGCCGAGCGACGCGCGGAGCGGCGCCGCGCACGCCGCGAGCGACGGGTCGGCGGCGGCTTCGATGCGGTCGAGCCGCACGCGCAGGTCTGCCGGCCGGAACCGCCCCTCGCCGCGCGGCAGCCCCTCGCCGGCCACGTGCACGCGCGCGAGCGCCTCCCCGACCCTCTCGGCGTCGACCGGCGTCACGCTCTTTTGACACCGCATGCCGCCGGCCTGCCACGGGAAGAGCGCGGCCGGTTTGCCACGAACCTCCGAGACGAGCCCGCCGTCCCGCCGCGCGATCGGACGCGGAGTCGGCACGCCGCGGTCCGCGAGCGCGGCGAGGAGCTTCGTCTCCGCCGCGGCGCCCGCACCATCCTGCTCCTCGTACACGCGCAGGAATACCTTCACGTCGCCCGGCGCGTCGACCCGCGCGTCGCCCAGGCAGAGCGCGAAGTTCGAATTGACGCTGCCCGCAGGGATTCCCGCAAATTCCTTCAATTCTGGCTGCTTATACGCCTCGAGGAGGGACAAAACGTCGGTCGTGTCGAGCGATGTGAAGGTGGCCAAGAGACCTCGTAACGGCCGGCGCGCCGCGCTGCATCGTGCCTTGGATGCCGAAGCTCGGGCAACCGGCGCTGCGATGATTCTTTACCTGGAGCGGCCACAAGTGGTACTGGGGCACTAAGACTTTCAAGGATATGCAGGCGCAATCGATGGCGAGCACGAAGAAGCAAGCGCCGGCTGGCGCGAAGAGTTCCGCGGCAACCGGTGCCGGCAAGATCAAAGGCGCGGCAAAGGCGTCCGGGAAGCCGACGGCCGCTCCCGCAGCGGCCGCGGCCGCCAAAGGGGTGGACGGCAAGCGGAAGCTCGGGCTTCGCGGCGCCGCGCCGTGGGCGGCCCGTCACGCCGCAAAGCACGCCGCCGAGGCCCGTGCCCGCGCGGCTGAGCCGCCGCTCCCCGGCAGCGCCCGCGCCACCATTCGCGTCCCCACCGGGGCCGAGGACATCAAGGCGAAGATCGCGGATCTTCACAACGCGCTCGTGCAGATCAAGGGCTTCCGGAAGAACCTGAACAAGGGCTTCTTCGACATCGGCATCGTGCTGAAGGACGTCCAGCTCCGCCGCCTCTACGAGGCCAAGGGCTACGGCACCTTCGAGGCCTTCCTCGAGCGCGAGATCGACCTCGGCAAGACCACGTCGCTCCGCCTCGTGCGCGTCGCGGCGATCTTCCAGAAGGAAGCCGCGCTCGAGCACGGCATGGACCGCGTCCTCAACGCGCTCCTCGCCCTCGAGATGATGAGCGAAGACGGCAAGAGCGGGAAAATCCCGCCGCCGCCGCCGTCGACCTCGCAGCTCCCGCTCAAGCCCCCGGGCCGTTAGCGCCAGGCGCACGCGCGCGACGGTGCGACCGGCCGCGAATGCGCCGTCAAGCGCCGGCGCGGGCCGGCGCGCTCAATGCGCGAGCCAGCCGGCGTCCATCGTGAACGCTGCGCCGGTGATGCTGGCGGCCGCGCTGCTGCACAAGAACACCACGCACTGGCCGACCTCTTCGGGCTCGATGAGGCGCTTCATCGCGTTCTGGGTGAGGAGGACCTTGCTCACGACCTCGTCCTCCGAGATGCCGTGGACGCGCGCCTGATCGGCGATCTGACGCTCGACGAGCGGCGTGCGCACGTACGACGGGCAGACGTTGTTCACGGTGATGCCATTGGAGCGCGCCGCGGCCTCCAGCGCCACGGCCTTCGTGAGGCCCATGAGGCCGTGCTTCGCGGAGACGTAGGCCGACTTGTACGGCGACGCGATGAGGCTGTGCACCGACCCCACGTTGACGACGCGGCCCCAGTCCTTGCGGTACATCGTCGGCAGGAGCTTGCGCATCAGGAGGAACGGCGCCGTCAGCATCGTGGCCAGGAGGAGGTCCCACTTCGCCTCGTCGAACTCCTCGATCGGCCGCACGTGCTGCAGACCGGCGTTGTTGACGAGGATGTCGATCTCCCCGGCCTTCGCCGCGAGCTCGTGGAGCGCGTCGCGGGACGAGAGATCCGCCGCGATGGCGCTCGACCGCGGGACGCCCGCCGCCGCGTCGCGCAGCGCGCCCTCCTGGATGTCGCTCATCACGACGTCCGCCCCCGCCGCCTCGAGCTCGCGCGCCACCGCGAGGCCAATGCCCGACGCCGCGCCGGTCACGAGCGCGCGGCGCCCCTTCAAGAACTCACCCTTTTGCATCTGCTACTCCTCGCGCTCCTCGTCGCCGTCGCCGTCGCGCGCGCTCACGCGTGCGCGCGGATGAACTCGTGGAGGCGCGGATAGATGACGTCGCGCCAGCGCCGACCGCTGAAGATCCCGTAGTGGCCGCACTGCGGAGCGGTGAAGTGCTGTTTGTGCGCCGCAGCAATCCCGCTGCACAAGCCTTGCGCGGCCTCGGTCTGTCCGCTTCCCGAGATGTCGTCGAGCTCGCCCTCGATGGTGAAGAGCGCGACGTCCCGGATGTCCTCCGGCGCGACGCGCTGCCCCTTCACGTGCCAGGTCCCGCGCGGGAGCGCGTGCTCTTGGAACACGGTCTTGATCGTGTCGAGGTAATATTCCGCCGGCATGTCGAGCACGGCGTTGTACTCGTTGTAGAAGCGCCGATGCGCCTCGGCGTCCTCGTCGTCCCCCTTCACGAGGTCCTTGTAGAAGTCCCAGTGCGACTGCAGGTGCTTGGTCGGGTTCATCGCGACGAAGCCGCCAAGCTGCAAAAAGCCTGGGTACACGCGCCGCAGGTGGCCGGGGTATTTGTCCGGGACATCGCAGATCACCGACGTCTCGAACCACTCGTACGATTTGCGCTTCGCGAGATTGTTCACCTCGGTCGGGCTGCGGCGCGTATCGATCGGCCCGCCCATCATCGTCATCGAGCGCGGGAGCTTCGGATCCTTCGCCGTGGCCATGAGCGAGATCGCCGCGAGCACCGGGACGGTCGGCTGGCACACCGACAAGACGTGCACGTCCGGTCCGAGCTTGCGCAGGAACTCCTGCACGTACTCGACGTAGTCGTGCAGGTGGAACGCCCCCTTGGCGAGCGGCACCATGCGCGCGTCGATCCAGTCGGTGATGTACACCTCGTGGGAGTGCAGGAGCTGCCGCACCGTGTCGCGCAGGAGGGTCGCGTGGTGGCCCGACAGGGGCGCCACGACGAGCACCTTCGGATCGGCCGGGCGCCCGGCGGGCAGCTCGCGCTGAAAGTGCAAAAGGCGGCAGAAGGGCTTGCGCGCCACCACGATTTCGTTGACGTAGACGGTCTCTCCGCCGGGCCCGTCCAGCGTGGTCTCCTCGAGCCCGAACGCCGGCTTCTCGTACTCTTTGCCGAGGCGGTAGAGCAGCTCGTAGCCGGCGGCCATGCGCTCCGCGAAGGGAAGCGCGGCGAGCGGACCGTCGCCGTAGGCTTTAGCGCTCGCCTGGGCGAACGCGGCCATCGGGGTGAGAAACGAGCGCTGGAGCTCGTGAAGCTTGTAGAGCATTCGTCGGTTTTCCTCGCGGCCCCCCTGGTTGGCCCATTGTATGTTGCACCGCAACATTTGCAAGACGCCGCGCGGCACAATTCGTTAGCTAGCTAACGATTCGGCGCGTTGCCCTTGGTCCTTCTAGTTCTTCGCGTGGCGTGACGCGCGCGGAGCGGCCTTCGCCGCGCCCTCGCGCGCCGTCCAGAACGCGCTGATCTTCGGCCACAAGTGCTTCTTCGCCGCCCGGGACACCACCGACCCGACGTGACCGCCGGGCAGATGGAGGTGCTCCTTGTCGGTCGACGCGACGTGATCGAGCATCGCTGCGGCGCTCTTCCACGGCACGATGTGGTCGTGCTCGAACGTGATGCACAAGACCGGACAGGTGATCTGCTCGAGCCGCGCCGGGCGCCCGCCGAGCCGAAACGTGCCCTTGATGAGCCGATCCTCCCGGTAGAGCTCGGTGATGTACCGGCGGTACACCTCGCCCGGGAAGTCGATGTTGTCGCCCGCCCACGCCTCGATCGCGCGGAAGCCCTCGAGGAAGTCGTCGTCCCCCGCCTTGTCGACGAGGTGAACGAGCTTCGACAGGTTCATCGTGGGCCGGAGCATCTGGAAGGACGCCTGAAGCAGCCACGCCGGCACGTTGCCGAAGGCGGCGAGGACGGCCCCGACGTCGAACGTGGACGAGCGCGTCCACGCCGCGAGCTGTCCGTCGTCGCCGAAGGTGACCGGCGCCGCGAGCTGCGTGATCGACGCCACGTGCTCGGGGTTGGCCGCCGTGTGGATCGCCGCGAGCGTGCCGCCGAGGCAGTACCCGAGCAGGTGCACCTTGGTGCCGCTCGTCCGCGCGACCTTGCGGATCGCGCGGCCGATGTACGTGTCGCAGACGTCGTCGAACGTCAGGAACCGATCCTCGGCGGTCGGCTGCCCCCAGTCGATCATGTAGACGTCGTGCCCCGCGGCGACCATGTGCTCGACGAAGCTCTTGCCGGGGATGAGGTCGAGCACGTAGTGGCGGTTGATGAGCGACGGCACGATGAGCACCGGCGTCTTCTTGCTGGGGCTCCCGCGGTAGCGCAAGAGCCGCCACTTGTTCTCGCTGTGCACCACGTCGGCCGGCGTCGCGCCGACGACCGGCGCCGCGCGCGTGAGGAGCGACGCGAGGTTGCTCCAGCGCTTCCCCTCGCCGCCCCCGCTCACGAGTACAGCCCTTCGAACGTGGCCTTGAAGGTCTCGTAGATCTTCTTGCGGCGCACCTTGAGCGACGCGGTGAGCAGCTCGCCTTCGACGGTCAGCGGGTGGTCGATGACGACGAACTTCTTGATCGTCTCGAAGCTCGCGAGCTCGCCGTTGATGCGGTCGACCGTCTTCTGCACCCTCGCCTGGACCTCCTCCGAAGAGAGGCCGCGCGCCGTGTCGGGGTTCAGCCACACGCCGGCGACGAGGTACTTCTTGGCGTCGCCGTACACGACGAGGTGTTGGATGAGCGCGTCGTCGCGGAAGCGGATCTCGATGTTCGCGGGCGGCACGTTCTTGCCGCCCGCGGTCACGAGGATGTCCTTTTTGCGATCGACGATCTTGAGGAAGCCGTCCTCGGTCCACTGGCCGACGTCGCCCGTCTTGAACCAGCCGTCGTCGGTGAACGCCTCCTTCGTCGCCCCCGGCTCCTTGTGGTAGCCGCTGAAGACGCTCGGGCCCTTGGCGAGAATCTCGCCGTCAGGGGCGAGCTTCAGCTGCACGCTCGGAAACGGCTTGCCGACGGTGTCGAAGCGGAACGCCTTCGGCGTGTTCATCGTCAGCGTCGGCGAAGTCTCGGTGAGGCCGTAGCCCTCGATGATGAGGACGCCGGCCTTGTGGAACGCCTCCTTCACCTCGCGCTTGAGGCCCGCGCCGCCCGAGAGGCAGAACTTGAAGCGACCGCCGGTGACGGCGTGCAGCTTCTCTTGAGAGCCCTCCGACAGGATCGCGATCTTCTCCCAGTGCGACGGGACGCTCATGAAGACGTTCGGCTTCACCTCCGGGAGCTTCGTGAACACGCTCGCCGGCTCGACGAGGTACGTCGTGAACCCGAGCGTGTTGCCGAGGCACATCTCGCCGAAGCCGAAGATGTGGCTCATCGGCAGCCAGAGGAGGTCGACGCTGTCCTCGTCGATCTGCTCGAGCAGCGCGTTGAACCAGTCGCGACCGTTCACGCCGACGTTCATGTGGGTGAGCGGCACGCCCTTCGGGTTGCCGCTCGTGCCGCTCGTGTACAGCATCAACCCCGGCTGCTCGAGCGGGACGGCGTGCATCGTCCTCGTGAAGGCCTCGGGATCCTTCGCGTGCTGCGCTGCACCAACGGCGCGCGCCGCGCTCCAGGACGCTGCATCGAACGCCGTGACGTCCCCCTTCCAGCCCGCGGGGACGCGCGACGCTTTGTCGGTGAACACGAACTTCGCGTCGGAGTGCTCGAGCACGTACAGCGCCTGCGCCGGCGTGCTCGCCGGGTAGATGGGCACCATCACGCCGCCCGCCGCTTGGATCGCGAGCGCGCTCACCGCCCACTCGACGCAGTTGTGGCCGAAGACGACCGCGCGATCGCCCGCCTGAAGGCCGCGCGCCCGCAGCATCAGCGCGACGTCGCGGATCTGATCGGCGAACTCCAGCCACGTCACCTTCCGCCAGCCGCCGCCTTGCGCCTCGGGGACCTGCACCATGAAGCGCGCTTTGTCGGCGCGGGTGGCGAGCGCCGCGAAGACGGCGTGCGGGGCGATCTTGATCTCCTGAAATTTCGACGCATCCATGCTCAGCCCCCGTTCCTCTTGCCCGAAGCTTCCAGCTTTTCTTCGATGTCCATGAGCCGGCTCTCGAGCTTGTGCAGCGCAAAAAGAGTCCGCTCTTGATCGCGGCGGGTGGAGAGCCCCAGCGCCGACCACCACGCGCCCATCACCTTGCCGTGTGCCTCCTTGAGGCGCATGGCTTGCGTCAGGACGAGCCCGGCCGGTCCGAGGAGCAGCGGGCTCTTCATCCACTTCTCGACGTACTCGGCCGTGCGGCTCTCCCAGGCGTCGAAGGCTTTGCGGCCCTTTTCTTTGGTCGTCGTCATCATGCTCGGCTCCGTCAAGGTCATCGGTCGCTACCGCGGAAGCCCGAGACGCCGAATCTCCTGCGCGCTGGAGAAGTCGGCGCTCGTCTCGTTGGTCTTGCTGGTTGCGCGCGCCACCTCGCCGAAGCACTCGAAGAAGTAGCTGGTCTGAAATGAGGTGGTCGTCGCGCCGACCGTCGGCTCGACGGTGAGCTTCGTTCGGGTGCGGATCGCCTGCGTGAAGGTGATGTCCGGCAGCGCCAGCTGGCCGGCGGCGTCGACGGTCACCTCGTAGGTGTCCTTGCCGGCGAACGGCAGCCCGCGCAGCACCTGGTTCTTCGTCGTCCCCACGCTCGTCCACGTCTTGCCGGGCGCGAGCGGGAAGCGAATGATCGGCACCGGCGCGTCGTAGACGTACAGCGTCTGCCCGTCCCCGGGCTTCTCGACGGACGACGCGAGGCCGAGCAGGTAGATCGCGGCGTCGTCCTCGGAGTACACGCCCTCGATCCGGCCGCCGGCGTCGAACGGAGAGACGAACTGCGCGCCGGGGAACCTGTCCGCATACCACTTGCCGGCCGGCGCGCTCGCCACGATCGTGACGGCCTGATCGTCGGCGTAGTCGCTCGCCCAGTCCCAGATTTTTTTCCCTGCGCCGTCGACGGAGCCCGCCTGGTTCACCGGCCGCGCGACGCCGGGCGGCGAGACGAGGTAGCGCGCCGGAACGCCGATGGCGGCGCCGAGCTCGGCGCGCGAGATCTCGCCGTCCAAGTTCGGAATGCACGCGAGCGGCTGCAGCGCGCCGCCGTCGTAGCTCGCGCGATCGGGGTGCGTCTGGTTTTCGCCGCACGCCGTGGCGCCGGCCGCGAGGAGCACGGCGAGCAGCGCGGCGAGCGTGACGGTGGTTTCGGCGACTCGGGTCATCGGGGTCTCTTCAGAACAGGAACGCGAGGCGGAGCCGGACGAGCTGGGCCGGCTTGGCGTCGAGGTGCTGGACGGGATTGTCTAGCCCGGAAAGGGGAAAAAGCACGGCGTGCTCGAGCGCTACGGCGAAGCCGTCGCGGTGGCCGTACGAGAGGGTCGGATCCACCTCGATTCCGAGGGGGTGGCGCTGCCCCGGCGTGGACTGGGCATAAATCGCCTGCGAGTAGACCGCCGCGACGGACGCGGTGAGGTCTCCGTGGGGGCCGATTTTGGCGAGGCGTACGCGCGCGTGAGGGCGGGCGTAGACGACGTCGGTGACGGTGCCGATGATCTCGCGGAAGAGGATCCGATCGATCCGGTAGTCGGGGTGGAAGCGGAAATTGTTGACCTGGCTGTACTGCGGCGGGTTCGCGTGCGGCCCGTCGAGGTCGCCGGGCTTCGGCGGCCGCGCCGACGGCGACGGGCTCACGTTGAAGCCGGGCCGCGGGTCGCCGCTCGCGTACCCCGCGTCCACGCCCGCGCCGAACGCGTTGTCCTTCGGCGCCGCCTCGCTCTCCATCGCGAGGCCGACCTGGTTGGAGGTCACCTTGTCGTGCAGGAGGACGCCGGGGATGAGCGACGGCTGATCGACCGACGCGTTCAGGTACGCGGCCTCGATCTCGACGCGCACGAACGGCGCGGTCAGGCGCGCCCAGCCGTCGAGCGCGTAGGCCTGGTAGCCGCGCGCCATCACCTGCGACGGCGCGAGCGGGAGCGGCTGCACGGTCGGCAGGTACGCGGCCGACAGATCGTCCTTCTGGGACCGCACTGCGCCATAGGCGCCGTACTCGAACGTCACCTTGCCGGCGTTGCGACGCCGCTCGCGCGAGATGTCGTCGCGCCAGTTGAGAATCGCGACCGTGCCGCTGCGCACGTCGGTCGACGGTTCGATGCCGATCGCGCGGCCGCTCGCGCGCCGCGGCTGGAACGGGCCGGTCGCCGAGAAGTCGTACGCGAAGGCGAGGATGTGGCCGAGCACCGGCGAGATGAGCGCGAGGCGATCGGCCGAGTCGCCGGAGTCGCAGTCGAGGCAGTCGCCCGAGTTGGTGAGCATCCCGAGGCCCCAGTGGCCGCCGGTGCGGCCGGCGACGAGCACGCCGAGCGGCGTCAGCACCTCGCCGTACGCGCGCTTGACGCGGAGGACCTCCGCGGCCGGCCCCTGCGTCGTGCTCGCGCCGGGGATGCCGACCGCCGAGCCGCCCAGCGGGAAGTTGTCGAGCGTGTCGATGCGCGCCTTCACCGCGACGGCGGCGCCCGGCGCATAGATGGCGAGATCCGTCCGGAGGCGCATGTCGCCGTACGTGAGCCACTGGGCCTTGGGATCGGAGCGCGAGACCGGAAAGAGCGGATCGCCCGACGGCGTGAGGCCGCGATCGAGATCGAGGTTGCCGAGCCCCTCGAGGCGCGTGCGCAGGTACCCGTGCAAGGTCACCTCCGCGCGGTCGCGGACCGTCAGGTCCTGACCCACGTCGGTGAACCCGGTCGCGCGCGCGCTGCGCGGCACCATCACGCCGGCGGCGCATGCTGCAACGCAACACACGAGCGCGCGCGCGGGGATCACGGCCGCGAGCTCTCGGGCTTGGGGGCGGGGTCGGGCCTCGGCGCGTCGGGCTTCGGCTCGCGCGGGGCGTCCTCGACGAAGGCGAGGAGCTCGGCGGTCGAGCGGCTCCGCGCCTCGATCATCGGGAAGTGCCCGCACTGCGGGTACACGACGAGGCGGGCCTGGCGCAGATCGTTCGCGAGGCGCTCGCCGTACGACAGCGGCGTGACCGCGTCCTCGCGCCCCCACAAGAGCAGCGCGGGCGCCTGGATTTTTTTGTACTCGGCCTCGACGTCGGCGTAGCGCATGCCGCGCGCGACCGCGAGGGCCGCGGCCGTGGTCCCGGGGCGAGCGAGCTGCCCTTCGACGCTCTCGACGAGCGGCTCGGTGACGAACGACGGATCGTAGAACGCACGCCGAATTCGCTCGTCGGGGCGCTGATCGTAGAAGAGCGTGAAGAGCGCTTCGCCGACGCCGCCGGCCTTCGACCAGTGGAAGAACGAGGGGACCTGGTCCTCGTACACGAACGCGTCGTAGAGCGCGATCTTGGTCACCCGCTCGGGGTTCGCCAGCGTCGCTTGGAGGACGACCGAGGCCCCGTACGAGTGCCCGACGAGCACGAACTTGTCGACGCCGCGGCTCGTCGCCAGCCTCATCACGAGCTCGGCCTGCGCGCGCGGCGAGTAGTCGCCCTCGGGCCGCGCGCTGTAGCCGAACCCCTTGAGATCGAGCGCGAGCACGCGGTGCTTCTTCGCGAGCTCCGGCACGACCCCGCGCCACGCGTCGAGCGACGACGCGTACCCGTGCACGAGGACGATCGGCGGGCCCTCACCGACGTCGAGGTAACGGAGACGGACGCCGTCGACGTCCGCGAACTGCGCGGTCTGCGGCGCGCCCTCGATCGCGCCCGCGTGGAACGTCGCGCAACCGGAGGCCGCCGGCGCGAGCGCGAGCGGCGCCACCGCCGACGCCACCGCCACCGCCACCCGCCTGGCCAGCGCGAGCCACCTCACTTCGAGAGCCTCTGCACTTCGGCGGCCGTCGCGAACTCCACGG
>JAYVXL010000622.1:0-4371 GCA_043785185.1 Myxococcales bacterium | reverse complement strand
GCTTCTTACCCCCGCGCGAGCGCTGGGCCATCTGGCGCGCGGCGCGCGCGCGGGTGAGCGCATGAAGCGCTCCGAGCTCGAGCACGTCATCCGCGCGGCGGCGACGATCGCCGACGACGACGAGATCGTCATCATCGGGAGTCAGTCGATCCTCGGGCAATTTCCAAACGCCCCTGCGTCGCTGCTCGTATCCGTCGAGGCCGACGTGTTTCCGAAGAACAAGCCCGAGCGCGCCGACCTGATCGACGGCAGCATCGGCGAGGACTCGCCCTTCCACGCCGAGTTCGGCTACTACGCGCAGGGCGTTGGAGAGACGACGGCGACCCTTCCCGCAGGCTGGCGAACGCGCCTCATCCCGATCTGCAACGCGAACACCCGGGGCGCCACCGGCCTCTGCCTCGAGGTTCACGATCTGCTCGTCTCCAAATACGTCGCGGGACGCGAGAAGGACCTCCTCTTCACCCGAGAGGCCATCGCGCAGGGGCTGGCGGTGCGGGCGACGCTTCATGAGCGACTCGCGACCGTCGTGGTCCACGAGGCGGTTTTCGAGCGCGCGTCGTCGCGCATCGACGCCGACTTCACGGCCGCGACCGCGCGATGACTCAGGGTTGCCGAATCGACACGCGAGGCCGCTTTCCGACTTCGGTCTCCACGCGCACGCGCCCCTCGGCGATCCACTGCAGGACGCGCGGCAAGAGCGCGTGCTCCTCGGCGAGGACGCGGAGGCGCAGCGACTCTTCGTCGTCGCCCTCGAGGACCGGCACCGTCGCCTGCGCGATGACCGGCCCCGTGTCGGTGCCGGCGTCGACGAAGTGGACGGTGCAGCCGGTGACCTTGACGCCGTAGTCGAGCGCCTGCTTCTGCGCGTGGACGCCGGGGAACGCGGGCAGGAGCGCGGGGTGGACGTTGACGACGCGGTGCGGGAACGCGTCCAGGAGCGTCGGCGTCACGAGGCGCATGAAGCCGGCGAGGACGACGACGCGCACGCCGTGCGCGCGGAGGACCTCGACGAGCTTCGCGTCGAACGTCGCGCGATCGGCGAACGACTTGTGGTCGACGACCACCGCCGGCACGCCCGCGGCGCGCGCGCGGCCCAGGCCCGCGGCGGTCGCGACGTTGGAGATCACGACGCGCACGTCGGCGGAAAGCGCGCCCCGCGCGATGGCGTCCAAAATCGCCTGGAGGTTCGAGCCGCTGCCGCTGACGAGGACGCCGAGCGTCACACGGGCGTCGCCGCTCACGCCCCCGCTCACGCCCCCGCCCACTGGACGCGCTCCTCGAAGGCCGTTCCGTCCGGCACGCGGATGACCGGCCCGAGCAAGATCGGCGCCTCGCCGAGCCCGCGCAGCGCTTCCTCGGCGCGCGCGGCGTCGGCCGCGGCGACGACGAAGACGAAGCCGACGCCGCAGTTGAACGTGCGACGCAGCTCGGCCTCCTCGACGCGCTGGGCGACGAGCTCGTAGATGGCCGGCCTCTTCCACGTGCCCTCGACGCGAACGCCGAGCGCGTCGGGCAGCACGCGCGGCAGGTTCCCGGGGATACCGCCGCCGGTGATGTGGCTCATCGCGCGCACGTCGATGCCGGCAAGGAGCAGCGCCGCGACGTGGCGCGCGTAGAGGCGCGTCGGCGCGAGGAGCGCCTCGGCGACCGTCTTGCCCCCGAGCTCCTTCGGCGTGTCCGCGGGCGCGAGCTTCATCGCGTCGAAGATCACCTTGCGCGCGAGCGAGTAGCCGTTCGAGTGAAGCCCCGACGACGCGAGGCCGAGCGCGACGTCCCCCGGGACCACGCGCTTGCCGTCGACGATCTTCGCGCGCGCGACGACGCCCACCGAGAAGCCGGCGAGATCGTACTCGCCGTCGGCGTACATGCCCGGCAGCTCCGCAGTCTCACCGCCGAGCAGCGCGCAGCCCGACTCTTTGCACGCGCTGGCGATGCCGCGGATGACCGCCTCGGCGACCGCGAGCTCCAGCTTGCCGGTCGCGAAGTAATCGAGGAAGAAGAGCGGGCGCGCGCCGCAGGTGAGGACGTCGTTGACGCACATGCCGACGAGGTCGAAGCCGATCGTGTCGTGCACGCCCGTTTGGAAAGCGACCTTGAGCTTGGTGCCGACGCCGTCGGTGCCGCTCACCAGCACCGGCTCGTCGATGCCGCCGGGCACGCGGCAGAGGCCCGCGAAGCCACCGACGTCGCTGATGACCTCGGCGATGCGCGTGGCCTTGGCCAGCGGCTTGATGCGCTCGACGAGCTCGTCTCCCGCGTCGATGTCGACGCCGGCCTGCCTGTAGGTGATCGGCATGGCCGCTCTTCTAGCAAGAGACGACGGGGATGGCGACCGTCACGGCGATGGATCGGCCTTGAATTTCACGTCGACGGGGACGCCGCGTTCGAGCGTCGTCCCGTCGCCGACCTGGCCCTTCGCGTTGCCGCCCCAGCAGCGGACGCGCGCGTCGCGGAAGCGGACGCACACGTGCGCGGCACCGACGGCCGCCTCGACGACGTCGAACACGCCGAAGACGAGGGCGGGCTCGTGCCGGTCGACCGTCGTGCCGTCGGCGAGCTGGTGCGCGGCGTTCCGGCCCCAGCACATCACCGCGGCGTCCTGCATGCGCGCGCAGCTCGTGTCGCCGCCGAGCGAGAGCTGCACCGCGCCGTCGACGTGCGCCACCCGCACCGGGGCGAGGCGCTCTTCCGTCGTGCCGTCGCCGAGCTGGCCGGCGTCGTTCTTGCCCCAGCACATCGCCTTCTCCTCGCCGACGCGCGCGCAGGTGTGCGCGTCGCCGGCCGCGATGCGCGCGACGTTCGCGAGGCCGGGGACGAGGGCGGGCGACGGGCTCGCCGCGCGCGTGCCGGTGCCGAGCTGGCCGTGCGTGTTGTCGCCCCAGCACGAAACCTGACCGCCCTCGAGGCGGGCGCACGCGTGACCGGTGCCGAGCGCGAGCTGCGTGACGTTGCCGAGCGGCACCCTCGTCGCCGCGTGCGTTCCCGCGAGGGCGCCCCAGCAGACGACCGCGCCGTCGCGGAGGCGCGCGCACGTGCTGTCGCCGCCGGCCGCGAGCTCGACGGCGTCGAGCGGCAGGACGTCCTCCTTCTCGTCGGTCGGCCCCTTCGGCGCGCCGCACTGGCCGGCGTCGTTGGCGCCCCAGCAGACGACGCGGCGCTGCGCCTCGTCGCCGACCGTCGCGCAGGTGTGCGCGCGACCGACGGCGATCTGCTGGAACATCCATCGCCCCGGCACGCGCGCCGGCGAGGGCGACGCCGTCACGCCGCGCGC
This sequence comes from Myxococcales bacterium, assembly GCA_043785185.1. Classification (GTDB taxonomy): domain Bacteria; phylum Myxococcota_A; class Polyangia; order Polyangiales; family Polyangiaceae; genus JANYHK01. Next base: position 1,100 of record JAYVXL010000622.1, on the reverse strand, counting down.
GCCGCCCCAGCAGCGAAGCGACTGGTCCTTCATCCTCGCGCACGTATGCTCACCGCCGAGCGCGAGCTGGGTGACGAGCCGGTCGTCCTTTTTTTTCTTGCGGCAGCCGGTGCCCACGCTCACGACCGCGAGCGCGAGCGCGAGGAGAACGGTCGCCTTGGCGACGACGAGGGGCGGGGGCGCGCGCATTCGATCGCGGGCATACTGCTCCGCCGCGCGCCGCCGGTCGAGCGGCAATCGAACAGCGCCGCGAACGCGGGCCTTGAACGCGGGGCAGAGTACGGCGATACCTCGCGCATGAGGCCGCGCGCGCGTACGGGTCGTCCCGCCAAGGTTTACCCCAGCGCGATCGTGCAGCGCGGGGCGAAGCTCGGCAAGGACGCGGTCGTCGGCGCGTTCACGTTCATCGCGAAGGGCGCCGTCGTCGGCGCGGGCACGCGCATCCAGAGCCACACGAGCGTGTGGGACGGCGTCGCGCTCGGCGAGGACGTGTTCGTCGGCCCGGGCGCGATGTTCACGAACGTGCGCGCGCCGCGCGCCGCGTGGTCGCACGCGCCCGAATGGGACGCGACGGTCGTAGGGCGCGGCGCCACGATCGGGGCGCACGCCACGCTCGTCGCCCCGGTGAACGTCGGCGCGTTCGCGCTCGTCGCTGCGGGCGCGGTCGTCACCGCCGACGTCCCCGAGCACGCCATCGTCGCGGGCGTTCCGGCGCGCATCGTCGGGTGGGTGTGCGAGTGCGCGACGGTGAGGTCGCACGCGCGCCGGCAGCCGCGCGCGTTCGGCTGCGATCGCTGCGGCGGCTAGGAGCCGTCCCCGGAGGGAACGCTCCTCCGCTCGTCGTGGCGCCGTGCGCAGCACGGTTCGCCGAAGGCGAGTCGGGGAGGCTCGAGAGCGGAGCGAGCGAGGGGGACGAAGTCCCCACCTGAGTAAGAACGAAGTCACTGAGCCCGATTCGAGGGACGAGAATCGCGCTCAGTGACTTAGTGAATCCCGTGGCCCGCGATCATCGCGGCCATGACCACCATCGCGATGTGCACGAAGATGATGATCCCGAGCACGTCCACGAGGCTCGCGATGAACGGCGTCGAGCTCGTCGC
>JAYVXL010000621.1:0-4372 GCA_043785185.1 Myxococcales bacterium | reverse complement strand
TCGCCATCCTCGCCGCCGTCGCGTTCTACGGCGGCGTGACCGCGGAGGTCGAGGTGGACGGAGGCGCGCTCCGCGGCTGGGAGGGACCACCGCTGCCGCCGAAGGCTCTTTTACGCATCGGTGTGCAGATCGCGCCGGGGGCGATCTGGCTGCCGGTCGCCTTCGCGTCCATCCTCGCGCTCGCGCGGACGTGGCAACGGGAGCGCGAGGAGGGAGCGCTGACGGGGCTGCTCGTCTCGCCCATCCCCCGTGCGTCCATCTTCCTGGGCAAGGCGATGGGGGTGATGGCTTTCGTCGTCGCCGTCGAGTGCATCGTCGTCCCCATCGTCGCGCTCATGTTCCATGTCGACCTGCCCGACGTCGCGCCCGCGCTCGCCGTGGTGCTCCTCCTCGGCACGGTCGGCGTGGCGGCGACCGGCACGCTCTTCGGCGCGATGACGGTCCGAACACGCGCGCGCGACCTCGTCCTCGCGAGCGTGCTCTTCCCGCTCCTGTCGCCGGCGCTCCTCTCAGGCGTGGCGGCGACCCACCAGGTGCTGACGCTCGCGCACCACCCCGAGTTCGTGACGACAGCCGCGAAGCTCGCCGAGGTCCGCGACTACCTCCTCTTGCTCGGGATCTTCGACGCGCTCGCCGTCTTCGGAGGGCTCGCCCTCTTCGGCGCGCTCGTAGACGACTGATATCGCGCGACTATTTTTGCGCGAGGGCGACGCTCGCCGCGTCGGCGATGAACGTCTCCGGCGTGAACGGCCGGCCGGCGGCCTCCCCGACGACCCACACGCCCGGGCGAATCTGCCCGCGGGTGGCGGCGGGCACGTAGCCACGGGCGGCGTGCACTAGAGGAGAGCCCGCCTGTTCGGCCAGCTCGTACGAAGGGGCCCGGGGGGCGTCCACGAGGAGCACGTCGGCGGTCAGCTTGAGGTCCCTGTCGCGATCCTTGGCCTTGGCGTCCCCATCTCCGTCCGCGTACGGGCGGACGACGCAGCCGGTGACGCGCGCGCTGCCGAGCGCCTTGATGGGCTCGCCGTGGACGACGGTGACCTCTGCCTTCACGCCGAGCGCCGCCGCCGCGCGCGCGTACGCGGCGCCGAACGGGCCGCCGCTCGCCGGGACGACGACGACGATCTTCGCGCCCGGGACCACGCCGCCGGCGAGGAGCCAGCCGGCGGCGCGCGCGCTCATGACGCCGGGCAGATCGTTGCCTTCGAACGCGAGCACGCCGTCATGCGCGCCCGTGGCGAGGACGAGGCACTTGGCCGAGAGGACCTCCGCCCCGCCCGGACCGACGACGAGCAGATCGTCACCGAAGACGGCGCCCGCGGTCGTCTCGGTGCGAACGGCGACGCGGCGCGAAGCCAAGGCGGCGTCGAAGTCGTGTGCGATGGTGCCCCACGCCTTCGCGTCGCCGCGGCCGAGCGCGCGGAGGCCGCCACCGATGGCGAGGTGATCGTCGAGGATCTCGACGGCGCGCCCGTCCTTTGCGAGGCGGGCGGCGACCGCCATACCCGCGGGGCCGCCGCCGACGATCACCACGTCGACCTCGCGCCGGGTCGCGCCGCGCGGCGGAGCCGTTACGCTCGGCAGCTTGCCGAGGCCGGCGACGCGCCGCGCGAAGCCTTGCATCAGCGTCTGCACACCGGGGACGCCGGCGAAGAGCTCGTGGTGGTTCATCCCGTCGGGAAAGAACCAGTCGGTCATGCGGAGGAGGTCGACGCTGCGCGAGCCGAGCGTGTTCTGCGAGCGGATCGCGAGCCCTTCGCGGGCCGGGACCATGCAGGTCATCACGTTCGGCACGTCCGCCACGCGCGCCAGGCAGCCGTCGCACGCCGCGCGGAGGCACGACGGACCGCGCGGCCGGTGGAACTTTGGGCTGCGCGCGAGCGAGAGCTTGCCGGCGGCGACGAGGGCGCTGACGACCGGCTCGCCGTCGACCGCCTCCACGGGCTCGCCGTCGAGGGTGATCGTGACGGGGCGCGTCACCTTCGAGGTCCGGCCAGCTCCGCCGCGCATAGGAGAGCCTCGTAGCACATGGCACCTGCGGAGAGGACGGGGAGAGCGCGTAGACGCGGAGAACGAGAACGCGGAGAACGAGGACGGCGGAGAACAGGAGATGGCCAAACGTCCCCTTTACGGGGGGCCGCGAGTGCCGGACACTGCCTCTCGTGCGCTTAGGTCTCCTCGGCCCCGCGGAAGGGGACGTCATAGGGCTCGGACGCGCGGCGGAGTTCCTGCTCACGACCGCGAAGGTGAGCCGCGCCGTCTACCTCGGCGTCGACCCTTCACTCGACAAGGCGGTCGCCGCGTGGGCGCGCCGCCTCGTCGGGGACGATCCGAGCGACGACGCCGCCTGGAAGCGCGCGGCCGAGATGGCCATCCACGGCACCGCAGGCGAGATCGACCACTTCGTCGCGGTCGAGCGCGCCCGCATGCGCCTGAAGGCGCTCGAGACCTTGCCGCACGGCGGGCGGACGATCGAGATGGTCGGCGATCGCGTGGCCATCCTCATCCACGACAAGGCGCAGCTCGACGAGGAGGACATCCTCGCCGCCAACCTGCTCGTCTTCGGCCGCAGCGCCGAGCCCCTCGTCAAGAAGATCGGCACGCGCTGGTTCGTCAGCCCCGGCCAGCTGACGAACAGGGGCGGCGGCATTGCGGTCCTCGACGACGAGGAGGCCGAGGTCATCTGCACCGTCTACGACAGCCAGGGCAAGCAGACCGCGAGGGAGACGCTCACGGTGGCGCGCGCCACCAAGATCAGGGTCCAGGGGGGCGCGTGATCGTCGCCGTCTTCGGCGGCAGCTTCAACCCGCCGCACGTCGCCCACGTGCTGGCGGTCGCGTACGTCGTCTCGACGCACGCCCCGGACCGCGTCCTCGTCCTGCCGACCTACCAGCACCCGTTCGCCAAGGCGCTCGCGCCGTTCGAGGATCGCGTCGCGATGTGCGAGAGGGCGATGGGGTGGATGCCCGGTGTCGAGGTCTCGCGCCTCGAGGCCGAGCTCGGCGGCGCCAGCCGCACCCTCCGCACGCTCGAGCACCTGCACGCCGCGCACCCCGAGTGGACGATGCGGCTCGTGATGGGGGCCGACCTCATCGTCGAATCGCCGAAGTGGTACGGCTTCGACGAGATCAAGAAGCTGGCGCCGCCGCTCGTCCTCGGGCGCGCCGGCGTGGATTTTCCCGGCGCGCCGGCGCCGGTGCTTCCGGCCATCTCGAGCACGTTCGTGCGCGAGCGGCTGGCGGCGCAGGATTTGGACGCGCTCGCCGAGCTCGTGCCGCGCGACGTGCTCTCGTACATCCGCGCGCGCGGCCTCTACGGCGCGACGGGCACGCGGGCGGGCTGAATGCGCGTCTTCCTGTACGGCGCGGGCAAGGTCGGGCGAGCGCTCGCGCGCGCGATCCGAGCGCGCGGGTGGAAGGCGACGCTCCGCCCCGCGCGCGCCGGGCTGCCCCGCCAGCGCATCGCGGCGGACCTCGTCATTCTGTGCGTGCGCGATCGCGACCTCGCGAGCGCGGCGGCGGCGCTCGCCGAGTCCGGCGTCCTGCCGAAGACGGCCGCCTGCGTCCACGCGGCGGGCGGTCTCGGTCCCGAGCCGCTCGCCGCGCTGCGCCGCGCGTGCGCGGGGGTCGGGCAGATGCACCCGATGATCTCGTTCGCGTCGCTCACGTCGTTCCCGGATCTGGCGCGCGGGCAGGTGCATGTGCAAGGCGACCCGATCGCCGTGACGCGCGCGCGCGCGCTCGCGAAGAAGCTCGGCATGTCACCGCGCACCGTCACGGGCCTCGACACGACCGGCTACCACGCCGCGGCCGGGCTCGTCGCCAACGGCGCGGCCGCGCTCGCCGCCCTGGGTGCCGAGCTGCTCGTTCGCTCGGGCGTCGCGCCCGCGGACGCGCCGAAGATGCTCGGCCCCCTCCTGCGCAGCGTCGCCGAGAACGTCGAGCGCCTCGGCTTTCCCGCGGCGCTGACCGGCCCGGTGCGCCGCGGCGACGCCGGCGCGATCGCGCGGCACGCGGGCCTCCTTCGCGAGCGGCTGCCCGACGCCGTCCCGCTCTTCCTGGCCGCGGCGCGCGCGCAGCTGCCCCTCGCCCGATCGCTCGGAGAGGCGCCCGCATCGGCGTTCGACGCGATCGCGCGCGTCCTCGACGAGGCGGTAGTCGGTCGAACGTAGGCTTGGAGCTTTGAGGGACCGTAACCGCTCGGCGCTTCTCGCCAGGGCGGAAAACTTCAGCGAGACTCGCCGCACGCGCGGCAGCTCGACAACCTTCCCCGCCTTCGCCGTCAAGGGTGAGCTGGCGCATCATTCGGTCCGAATTGGAAGAATCGGCGGGGGTCGGGTTGCCCCCCCCGCATCAGGACAGTAGGTTTTCTA
>JAYVXL010000620.1:0-4374 GCA_043785185.1 Myxococcales bacterium | reverse complement strand
AGATCGTGAAGCAAATTCAGGCGCCGCCGCCCGTGCGCAACGCCGACGGCACCATCCCGCAGGATCCGAGCATCCCGTTCAAGGACTGCGCGTTCGCGATGCTCTCGCACGAGCCGCCGATCACCGGCGACGACGCGACCAAGCGCATGCTGACCGACGCGCTCACGCAGTGGGCGCAGACCGGCTTCGAGGATCGCATCGAGAACGCGACGCAGCAGTACGGCATGGAGCAGATGATGCGTTTCCTCGGCGCCGGGAGCGTAAAGACGCTGCCGACGCTGATCAACGAGAACACGTCGCGCATCGACCGCATCGCCAGCCTGGTCGCCGACATCGGCGATCCCGACACGAAGAAGAAGCTCGGCGAGGCGCTCGTGACGCTCGCCCGGCGCCTCGAGTCGGACGACTGGGTTGCGGTGGAGACGAAGATCGTCGACGAGCACAACAAGAAGGCCGCGCCGAACACGCCGGTGACCAAAGAGCAGGTCGCCAAGCAGGTGCAGACGATTCAGGACAGCAAGATCACCGAGCAGGTGTTCCCGGCGATGAAGCGCGTCGGCGGCAAGGCGGGGGCGGACTACCTGTTCGCGTACGCCGCCAACCCGAAGGCAAACGCCGATCGCCGCAAGCTCGCGGTCGCGGCGCTCGAGGGCAACATCGACAAGAACAACCCGCAGGACGCCGACCGCCTCTTCGCGATCGCGCGCACCGACGAGACGCCGGACGAAGTGCGCCAGCTCGTGTTCAACCGGCTGGGCGAGCTGCCCAAGGACCAAATCGTCAACCGCCTCTACGCCGACCCCGCCTTCTTTGCGCCGAAGAAGTGGAAGGTGCGCTGGGTGGCCGGGGAGCTGGTGCTGAAGACGTCGGGCACCAAGGACATCGCCCGCTTCATGCAGAAGCTGCCGTCGAGCCCCGCCGTTAAGATGGGGATGACCGAGGGCCTCTCGTTCGGTGGCGACATCGCCAAGATCGAGGCGTCCAGCAGCGATCTCAAGCCGCGCGACGCCATCATGCCGTTCCTCAATTCTCGGGATTTCGGCGCAAAAATGACCGCGCTCGGCTTCTTTTACAACGGCAAGAAGGCGGACATTCCCGTCGTTCAGCCGCACCAGGACGACAACACGCCGCTGCCGAGGTGCGACAAGGACGACGACTGCGGTTGGACGTACAACGCGCCCAAGGCGGGTGGGGCGCCCGGCGAAAAAGAGACGAAGGACCTGAAGACCGTCGGGGAGTTCGTGAAATATGTCCTGATTCCTTCGATGGACAACTAGGAATCCGCGCGAAGTCCGGGTAGCCTTGACCACTGAGTCGAAACCTTTGCAACGTTGCCTCTCGCCTGGGGGCAAATGGCCGTGATGAGCTCGGATCCGAACAAGAAGAGCGCGCGCACATTTCAGTGCAGAGACGTGCTCTGGGAAACGTTCGAGCAAATGGCGCGCGAGCTCGAGTGCAGCGTCGATTACCTCATCAATGAGGCGATGAAGCAGTACGCGCGGCAGCGAAGCTACGGCTCGCGCACGCCGTTCCCCGGCCGCGAGGCGGCGCAGCCGCCCCCGCAGCAGCACCAGCAGCACCAGCAGCACCAGCAGCAGGGCGGCTTCGTCGGAAATCCTTCTCAGCCGCCGATGGCGCAGCCCGGCATGATGCGTCCGTCGACGCAGCCGCCGATGGCGGGACAGCAGCCGGGGCGGTTGCCGCCGCCTCCGATGCGCGGTGGGGGTGGCGGGCTCGCGCCGCCGCCGCCGTCGCGTCACCCGGGAGCTATGGGTGGCGGTGGTGGCGGTGGTGGCGGTGGTGGCGGCGGGCAGCTCGCGCCGCCGGCCTACCCTGCGCGGCAGACGGGCCCGCTTCCTGGTCCTGGGCCGCGCAGCGCGCCGCCGCCTCCTCGCAGCGCGCCGCCGCCGATCCCCGGTCCGGGTCCCGGGCGCGGCGGTGGCGGCTACATGCCACCGCAAGCCCAATCGCATTCCCAGAACCAAGCCCATCACGGCGGCGGCGGGATGAACGGCTTCCCGCAGCCGCAATCCGGCGCGACGCTCAACGTCATCTACCAGGGCGAGAAGCTCGCGGTGACGAAGGACCGCTTCGTGATCGGCCGCGGAAAGCAGTCGAGCGACCTGACGCTGAAGGATCCGAACGTGTCGCGCCAGCACGCGATGATCGAGTTCCAGAACGGCGTGTACTTCATGGTCGACATGGGCTCGACCAACGGCGTCGAATACAACGGGCAGCGCATCGCGCGCAAGCAGATCGCGGAGGGCGACATTTTCCGGATCTGCGATCACGACCTGCGCTTCACGTACCGCTGAGCGCCAGGTTTTTGCCGGTGAGCTGAGCGTATGCACGCCGCCGTCGTCGGAGCCGGCGCGCTCGGGTGCGTATACGGCGCGCGCCTCGCGGTCGTGGGGGGCGCGGGCGTTACGTTCGTCGTCCGGCCGGCGCGCGCGGCGAAGGGTGGCGCGATGCTCCTCGAGCGCGTCGACGAGCGCGACGACGCGCTCCGGCTCGCGGCCCCGACGTACGCCACGGACGTGCCGGCGCACGCGGACGTCGTGCTCGTCTGCGTGCGCGGCGAGCAACTGGACGACGCGCTCGTCGCGCTGCTCGCGCGCACGCCCGACGTGCCGGTGGTGCTCCTGACGCCGATGCTACCGGCCGACTACGCGCGCATGCACGCGGCGCTCGGCGCGCGCGTCGTCGCGGCGATGGCCGGTGTCATCGCGTACCTGCGCGCCGACGGCGTCGTGCGGTACTGGCTCCCGCGCATGGCGGCGACGCTGATCGACGACGGCGACGACGTCCCGGAGATCGTGCGCGAGCTCACGCGGACGCTCGAGCGCACGGGGATTCGCGCGCGGATGGAGGCGGGCGTGCGCGCGTCGAACCCCGCGACGACCGTGACCTTTGCGCCGCTCATGATGGCGCTCGACGTCGGCGGCGGCGTGAGCGGCCTGCTCGAAGACCGCGCGCTCACGGCCCTGGCCCTGCGCGCCGCCGCCGAAGGGGCCAGCCTCGCGACCTGCCTCGGCCCGGTCGCGTCGTGGGCGAGCGTCATCACGCGCTTCCTGAACGGCATCACGCTGCGCGTCGGCGTGCGCCTCGCGAGGCTGCAGTCGCCCGAGGCCGTCTTCTACGTCGACGAGCACTTCGGGCGAAAGCTGCACGCGCAGAACGTCGCGATGGCCAACGCGATCGTCCTCCTCGCCGAAGAGAAGGGCACGCCGCACGCGGCCCTCGGCGCGCTGCGCGACCGGCTCGTGGCCGAGAGGCCGTGATACGCTCGTCGGAGCGTGCGCCCCGGCCTCCGTCCCATGACCCGCCTGCCGGTGCTCGAGCCACGGCGGACGGCGCTCGAGAACTGCGCGTTCTGCCCGAAGCTGTCGCGTAGCGCGTGCCCGGTGTCGAACGTCGAGCCGCGCGAGACGCTGACGCCGTGGGGCAAGATGAGCACGGCGTACTTCGTCGCGAACGGCGACGTGCCGCTCGACGCTTCGTTCGCGGCGCCCGCGTGGGCGTGCACCGGATGCTTCGCGTGCCGCGAGAGCTGCGATCACAAGAACGACGTCGCCGGCACGCTCCTGGCGGCCCGCGCGGCGATGCTGCACGAGGGCGTCGCGCCGGACGGGGCGAAGAAGGCGGTCGCGCGCTTTCCGGCAATGGCGGAGAGGAACGCGCGCGGCGTCGAGGAGCTGCGCGGTCGGCCGAGCGCGGGGGCGGACGGCAAGACGGCGCTCCTCATCGGCTGCACGTACGTCGCGCGGGCGCGCGCCGAGGCGGAGGACGCCGTCGACGCGGCGGCGCTCCTCGCGGGCGAGCCGGTTGCGCTCGCCGGGACGTGCTGCGGACTCCCGCTCCTTCACGCCGGCGACGTGGGCGGCTTCGTCGCGCAGGCGCGGGCTCTCTCTCGAGAGGTCCGCGGCACGCGGCGCGTGCTCGTGAGTGACGCCGGCTGCGCGCACGCGCTCCGCGTCCGTTACCAAGAGGCCGGCGTCAACCTCGGCGCGCGCGTGGAGGTGCTCGTCGAGGCCGCGGCGCGCGACCTCGCACGCCTGCGCACGGTCGGCAGCCCGGACCGCGTCCGCTACCACGACAGCTGCCACCTCGGGCGCGGGCTCGGCCTCTACGAGGCGCCTCGCGCCGTGCTCACGCGCGTGCTCGGGCAGGCGCCCGACGAGTTCGACGACCGGCGCGAGCGCGCCGTGTGCTCGGGCGGCGGCGGGGGCCTGCCGCTTACGATGCCGGAGGCCGCCGACGCGATCGGTCGCGCGCGGATGACGGCCGCCGCCGGCGCGCGCGTCGTGACGGGGTGCGCGTCGAGCCTCTTGCGTTTCCGCAAGGCCGCCGCGGTTCCGGGCTCGGGAGCAGCAG
>JAYVXL010000619.1:0-4387 GCA_043785185.1 Myxococcales bacterium | reverse complement strand
TGTCGACGCCGTGCCTCAGCCTCGTGCTCGACGGCGCGTACGTTCGCGGCGACGCGCCGGACGTCAGCGTCGCGGAGCTCGCGGCGTACAGCGCGTTCGACGGGCCCGATGCGTCGCTCGCCAAGGTCGCGCGAGCGCTCGCCGGTGGGGGCGCGCGCGCCGAAGCGGCGGCCGCTGTGCTCAAGCGCGCGCCGGGCTCGCTCGAGGCCGTGCGCGCCGCGTTCGGTGAGCTCGACTCCCCGGGGCGCGGCCTCGCGATCGACGTGGCGAGCACCGCGCCGTGCGCGGAGGGCGCGCCGCTGCTCACCGCGGGCCTCGGCGACGACGATCGCGAGGTGGTCCGCAAGGCGCGCAGCAAGCTCGAACGGTGCGCAAAGACCGCCGCGCCGGCGCTCGCCGACGCGGTGAGGGGCGGCGGGCCGAAGGTGCGCGCGGCCGCCGCGGCGCTGCTCGCGCACGTCGCGCCGCGCGAGGCCCTGGCGCCGCTGTCCGAGGCGCTCGGTAGCGGAGACGCCAAGACGCGCGCTGCGCTGCGCGGCGCGCTGGGCTTCGCGGCGCAGGGGGCGGACGCGGCGGCGCTGCGCGGGCTCGTCGCGCGACCGGGCAGCGCGGACGCGAAGCTCGAGATGCTCCGCGCGCTCTCTTCGCGCCTCGGCGAGGCGCGCGCCGATGCCGACGCGAGCGTCGCCGAGCTCCTCGCGCCGGGCGCGGAGATGCGGGCGCGCTTCCTCCTCGCCGGCCCGCTCGCCGACCTCGCGCGCGCGGGCGACGACGTCGCGGCGGCCCGTCTCGGCGGGCTCCTCGCCGCGGACCCGCACGCCGCCGTGCGCGCGCGCGCCGCGGAGGCCGCGGGCGGCGTCCCCGCGCTCGAGGCGCGTCTCGCGGTCGCGATCGACGATCCCGAGCCTCGCGTGCGCCAGGCCGCCCTGCGCGCCAGCGCGGCGTCCCACGCGCGCGCGGCGGCGCAACACGCTGCGGCGCGCCTCGCGTCGGACACGTGGACGTTCGTGCGCGCCGCCGCCGCGGACGCGCTCGCGGCGCTCCCGCGCTCGGACGCGGGAGACCAAGCGCTCGCCGCCGCGCTCCGCGACGCGTCGCCGCGCGTACGCGCGGCCGCGGTGGTGGGCCTCGCCGCGCACGACGCGCGCGGACAAGTCGGCGCCCTCGGCGCGCGCGCGTTCGACGCGAAGGAGGACGGGGAGGTGCGCCTCGCCGCCGTGCGCGCGCTCGGCCGCATGTGCGCGCGCGACGCGACGGCGGGCCTCACGCGCCTCGCCGCCGCCGGCGCGTCGCAAGTCGCCGACGAGGACGCGCGCTCGCTGGCCATCGCCGCCGTCGACGCGCTCGGGCGCCTCCGCCCCGCGGACCTCGCCGCGCGCCTCGCCGTCGCGCGCGCAGCCGACGCGAACGACGCCATCAAGCGCGCCGCCGCGCACGCGCTTTCGCCCAGCGAGGCGTGCCCGTGAGCGAGGTCCCCCGCATCTCCGCCGCCGAAGCGCGCGCGCTCGTCGCGTCGGAGGGCTGGGCGTACCTGGACGTCCGCACGCCGGCCGAGTTCGAAGCGGGGCACCCGGAGGGCGCCTTCAACGTGCCGTGGCAGCTCGAGACGGCGAACGGCCGCGCGGGCAACCCCGAGTTTCTCGCGGTCGTGCGCGCGGTGTTCCCAAAGGACACGCGGCTCGTCGTCGGCTGCCACTCCGGCGTGCGCTCGCTCCACGCCGCGCGCGCGCTCGTCGAAGGCGGCTACACGCGCGTCCAGGAGCAACGCGCGGGCTGGGGCGGCGTGCGGTCCGCGTTCGGCGAGGTGACGGAGCCGGGCTGGCAGGCGTCGGGGCTCCCCGCGGGGTCCGGCGCGCCGCCCGGCCGCGCGTACGCCGACCTCGTCGCGCGCGCGCGACCCGCGTGACTCAGCGCCCCTTCGCGCGCTCGAAGTCCTGCGCCGCGGCGTCCACGACCGACAGATCGCGCGCGGCGCGCTGCGCCTCGGCCTCGAGATCGGCCGTGTAGGTCGTCATCCCCCACATGCCGTTGTCGCGCCGACGAAACGGGTACCGCGTGCCGCGCGCCGTCACGACGCTCGCGCGCTCGCCCTCGATCTCGACGCGCGCGACGCCGGAGAGATCGCGCCGCAGACGCGCGAGCCACCCGCGCTCCTTCGCGAGCCTCACGAACACCGCCTCGCCGCCGGCGGCGCGCGCGTCTTCGCCATACGCCTGCGCGAGCGGAGCGCGCTGCGCCTCGGGGTAGCTCGAGGCGACGCGATCCATCGTTTTTTTTCGCAGATCGCGGATCGTGATGCACGCCCACTGCGCCTCCGTCTCGAGGTACGGGAACACGGCCTCGGGCCTGTCCTCGGTCATCGCGAGCGCGACGCGCAGGTACGCGCCCGCGGGCGTCTGATCCGACGGGAACGGGCGCCAGGTCGCGAGCACCACGACGGCGACGACGATCGCCGCGACGGCCGCGAGGGCGAGCCGCCACTTCACGGCGTCAGTGCCCCGCGCGGAGCGCGTTCACGAGCTCCGCGAGGATGAGGAGGATGACGATGACCTCGAGGGTGATGCTCCGCCGGGCCTCGATCTCGCCGCGGATGAAGCCGTACGCCTGTCCGAGCAGCTGCTGCTTCTCGTTGATGCTCGCCTGCCACGCGCCGATGCGGAAGCGCCGCACGGCGGACTGGTAGACGCGCGCGACGTAGAAGTCGCCGATGATCTTGAGCGCGTTGTCGACGCGCTCGGTGAACTCCGTCAGCTCGACGAGGCGCCGCAGGATCGCGCGGCCGAGGCGGGCGTACGGGTTGCGAAAGTACGCGAGCGGGCCGCGGCGCGCCTCTTCGAGATCGTCGTAGATGCGCGCGAGCTCCTTGTCGAAGACGTCGTCGTAGTAGCGGAGCTCGAGGAGCTGCGACGTCGCGAACTCGAGGACCTCGGGGATCGCGCGGCTGCCGCTCGGCTCGAGCACGATCGCGCTGTTCCAGTCGATGACGACGAGATCGTCCTCGAAGTAGCTGTGCGCGGCGCGGAGCACGTCCCTCGTCTCGCCCTGGCTGAGCGGCTTGTCACGCGGCTCGCCGATGAGGAGCTTGGCGAGCGGCTCCCACGCGAGCAGCTCCTTGGTGCTCGCGCCGCCGGCGAGCTCGGTCAGGAACACGACGGTGTACGTCTCCGCGCCGCGCCAGTCGTGGAGGCCCTTCACCGCGGCGCCGAGGCTCTTCACGAGCTTCTCGGACTCGGCGCGCGCGAGCCGCTCGAGGGCCGGCGCCTCGTAGATCTCGTCGCAGACGGGCAAGAGCTCCTCGAGCGCTCTGCCGGCCGCGATGGGGATGACGAACTGCACCGACAGCGCGCCGTAGTCGAACAGGCGCGCGGAGAGCCGCACGTCGACGAGCCCCCCGGCGGTGACGAGCTCCACCTTGCGCGCGCCGATGTCCACGAGGAGCGGCGCGTGCGCGAGGGCGAAGAGCTCGGGCGGATCGACCGAGATGGCGCCGCGACGGGGCGCGAGCGGCGCGCACGCGCGCTCGGCGGCGTCGAGATCGATCTCCGCGCCGACGTCGAAGACGCGGTAGGCGAGGATCTCCCCCTTGCTGACGCGGAGCGGCTCGGCCACCATGGTGACGTCAACGTAATGCGCTTTTCGCCGCGAATCACCGTGATCGTCCCCGCCTTCGACGAGGAGGCGCGGATCGCGCGCGTCGTGCGGGGGATGCCGGAGGCGGTGGCTCGCGTCATCGTCGTCGACGACGCGAGCCGCGACGGCACGAGCGACGCGGCGCGCGGCGCGGGAGACGCGCGCGTGACCGTGCTGCGCCACGGCGCGAACCGCGGCGTCGGGGCCGCGATCGTGACCGGCTACCGCGCCGCGCTCGCGGACGCCGGGCATCCGAACGACGCGTTCGTCGTGATGGCCGGCGACGCGCAGATGGATCCGGCCGACCTGCCGCGCGTCGCCGCGCCGGTGCTCGCGGGCGAGGCGGGGTACGTCAAGGGCGACCGCTTCGGCGCGCCGGATCTGCGGCGCGTGATGCCGAGGGCGCGGCACCTCGGCGGCCAGGTTCTCTCGCGCATGACCGCGCGCGCGATCGGCGTGCCGGTGCAGGACAGCCAGTGCGGCTACACCGCGCTCGCGCGTTGGGCCGCGGGCGCGCTCGATCTCGGCGCGCTCTGGCCGCGTTACGGCTACCCGAACGATCTGCTCTCCCAGCTCGCCCTCCGCGGCATCGCGATCCGCGAGGTGCCCGTCCGCCCGGTGTACGCCGGCGAGGCGAGCGGCCTGCGCGCGTACCACGTCGCCGGCATCGCGTGCCTCGTCGCGCGCGCCTACTTCCGTCGCCTCCGCGCCGGCGTCAGCGGAGCGCCCGCTCGAGGATCGCCGGCACGTGCGCCAG
>JAYVXL010000618.1:0-4390 GCA_043785185.1 Myxococcales bacterium | reverse complement strand
CGCCCGCGCTCACGACGGCGCCCGCGCTCACGACCGCGAACGCAGCCACGGCCCCGCCCGACCTAACGCCTTCTTCACCTCCTGCTTCACCTCCCGGCCCTGCGCGGCCGCGCGGCGTGACCTCCGCCCGCCCGCGCCTGCCCCCACCAAACCCGTATGCGTCGGGGTCCCGTCCGCGCTAAGCAGTTCGGATGCCCGCCGATTTCGAGGACCGCACCACCCGCGTCAGCGCCGACAAGCGAGGGATGCGCATCTTCTCGATGGACCTCGTCGTCGTGGACGGCCCGATGCGCGGCAAGCGCGCGCAAATCCACGGCGGAACGGGGCGTGTCGGCACCGCCGCCGGCAGCGATTTGAAGCTCGACGACAAAGCGGTATCGCGCGTGCATTGCGAGCTCCGCGTGGGCAAAGACGCGATCACGCTCAAAGACCTCGGAAGTACGAACGGAACCTTCGTCGACGGCGTCCGCGTCCGCGACGCCGACGTCGCACCTGGGGCGCACGTCCGCGTCGGCGGCAGCACGTTTCGTATCGAGGTCGGCGACGATCCGGAGTTCGTCGACGTCTCGGACAAGGACGCGTTCGGCGAGCTCGTCGGCACGAGCCTCGAGATGCGGCGGGTGTACGCGATCCTCGATCGCCTCGCGCAGACCGACGCGACACTCCTCGTGCAAGGCGAGACCGGCACCGGCAAGGACGTCGTCGCGCGCTCGCTCCACGCCGCGTCGAAGCGCGCCGGCGGCCCGCTGGTCGCGCTCGACTGCGGCGCGGTGCCGGAGAACTTGTTCGAGAGCGAGCTCTTCGGCCACGTGCGCGGCGCGTTCAGCGGCGCCGTGTCGGATCGGAAGGGCGTGCTCGAAGAAGCGCACGGCGGTACGCTTTTTCTCGATGAAATCGGCGAAATGCCGCTCGCGCTCCAGGCGAAGATGCTGCGCGCGCTCGAGACGCGGACGGTGCGCCGCGTCGGCGCGAACGCCGAGCGGGCGATCGACGTGCGCATCGTCGCCGCGACGAACCGCCCGCTCGCGCGCTGCGTCAACGAGGGGACGTTCCGCGAGGACTTGTACTACCGCCTCGCCGTCGTCGAGGTCGCGCTGCCGCCGCTGCGCACGCGACGCGAGGACATTCCCGTGCTCGCGCGCCACTTCTACCGGCAGCTGCGCGGCGCAGCCGCGACCGCGGATCTGCCGGACGACTTCGTCGCGCGGCTCTCGGCGCGCGCGTGGCCGGGCACCGTGCGCGAGCTGCGGAATTTCATCGAGCGCAGCGTATCGCTCGGCTTCGTCGCGCACGCGGGCGGCGCCGGGCCGGCGGCGCCCTCGAGCCTCGTCGCGGGCGTCGCGGCGGGCGCGTCGCTCGAGCAGCTGATTCCGCTGCATTTGCCGCTGAAGGACGCGCGGCAGGCGTGGACCGAGAGCTTCGAGGCCGTCTACGTGAAGAGCCTCCTCGCCAAGACGGGCGGCAACGTCACGCGCGCGGCCGAGGCCGCCGGCGTGAACCGGCGCTTCCTCCAGCGCATGATGGCGCGCCTCGGCATCGTGTCGGCGGACCCCGCCGCCGACGACTGATTTCCAGCGCGGCGTCGTGGCACTCCCCGTGCAAGGCGCGGGACATGCGCATCGCCACGCTCGCGTCGACCGCCCGTTACGTCCCCGAGATCGAGGTCACCAACGCCGACCTCGCGCGCCGACTCGGCGCCGAGACGATCGACAAGCTCGAGGCCGCGACCGGCATCCGCACGCGCTTCTACGCGCCCGAGAGCTGGGCGGCGTCCGACGTCGCGCTGCCCGCCGCGCGCGAGGCGCTCACCCGCGCGGAGCTGCGGCCGGACGAGATCGACGCGGTCATCGTCGGCACCGACACGCCCGATTACCTCACGCCGGCGACGAGCGTGGTCCTGCAACACAAGCTCGGCGCGACGCGCGCGGGCACGTTCGACGTGGGCTGCGCGTGCGCGTCGTTCCCGACCGCGGTGTCCATCGGCGCCGGCCTCATCGCGGCGAACGCGTGGATGAAGAACATCCTCGTCGTCGGCACGTACCTGATGCACAAGCTCGCGGACCCCGAGGACCCGACGATCTTCTTCTACGGCGACGGCGCCGGCGCGTGCGTGCTCCGCGCCGGCGATCGCGCGGGCTTCGTCTCGTCGGCGATGCAGGCCGACGGCGCGTACGCCGGAAGCTGGGGCGTCTACGCCGGCGGAAGCGCCGAGCCCGCGACGATCGACGCGGTCCGCGCCGGGCGCACGCGCGTCAAGATGCTCGGCAAGTACCCGTCGCAGGTGAACGAGGACGGCTGGCCGCGCGTCGTGCGCGATCTTGCGTCGCGCGGCAGCTTCGACGTGCGCGACATCGACCTGGCGATCTTCACGCAGGTCCGCTCCGGAACGATCGACAAGGTGATGGAGACGCTCGCGCTGCCGGCGGAGCGCGCGCACAAGATCATGCACAAGTGGGGCTACACCGGCTCTGCGTGCGTCGCGATGGCGCTCGACGACGCGATCGAGCAGCGGCGCGTGCGCGCGGGGGACCTCGTCGTGCTCGTCGGCTCTGGCGTCGGCTACAACCAAGCCGGCGTCGCGCTGCGGATCTGAAGCGACCGCAGACGGGGGCTGACCCTCAGCGCCGAAGCGCGACGTACGCGAGCGCGCCCGCGACCCACGCGACGAGGCGTAGCCACATGCGCTCGCGCGCGGCCCAGTACGGCGCGAGCGGCGGCACGAGCAGCGCGGCGAGGGCGCGCCACCGCGGCGCGCGCGCGGCCAGGCCGAGCAGGATCGTGACGTGCGCGGTCACGCACGCCGCGAACGCCACGACGAGGAGAACGAACGCGCGCGTGTCGCTCACGCGCCGCCGTCCGCGCTTCGCGTGTCGACGCTCGCGGCGCCCGTCCGCACGCTCCTCTCGACCTCGCCGTCCGCGTCGAAGACGACCCCCGACGATAGGCCCGCGACCGCGAGCGGCGCAGGCTCGTCCACGGCGACCCCGCGCGCGTCGCGCCACGTCCCCGGCGCGAAGTACACGACCCCGGTCGTGCCGCGCACAGTCGTCCACGGCGAGAACGCGGCGCCCGGCGGCGGCACCACCCAGCGACCCGGCTTCCACGACCACTTGCGCCCGCGCCACGTCCACTCGCCGTCGAGCCACACGGCGCCCTTCGCCGCCGGCGCGTCCGGAAGCGGCGGCACCATCTCGATGTGCGCCGGCGGCGGCGGGATCTCGACCTCCGCGAGCGCGGACGTCGGCTGCGCGACGAACGGCGGGTGCGGGAGCTTCGGGCCGCACGCGCTCGGGAGCAGAAACGCCACACCGATCAGCGGCGCGAACGCGAGCTTCGAGCGCAGCCCCATGGCAGAGGACTATACGCCAAAGCGCGCTACGCTGAGCGCCGCTTGACGCTGCGCCTCACGCTCCTCGCCCTCGCGCTCGCCGGCGCGCTGTCCCTAGGGTGCGCCAGTCTGCCGGAAGGGCGCGCAGCGGTGGACGCCGTGGACGTGCGCGGCGCGAGCGCGCTCGACGCGGCCGAGATCAAGGACGAGATCGCGACCGCGCCGAGCCCGAAGTTCCTCGGGCTCATGCGCGGCGTCCTTTACGACTACGAGTTCTTCGACACGTTCGCGCTGCAGCGCGACCTCGCGCGCGTGGAGCGGCTCTACCGCGCGCGCGGCTACTACCAGGCGCACGCGCGCGCCGGGCGCGTCATCCCGAACGGTGACGGGCACGTTCAGATCGAGATCGTCGTCGAGGAGGGGCCGCCCCTCGTGAACAGCGAGCTGCGCCTCCTCTGGGATGGGAGCGCGCCACCGCCCGTCGTCGCGCGCGTCGCGGATGCGGCGCGTCGCGCGCTCCGCGCAGGCGCGCCGTTCGACGAGGACAAGCTCAAGGAGGCCGAGGCCGCGGCCAAGCGCGCGCTCACCGACGCCGGCTACGCCTTCGCCAAGGTGCGCTCGGACGCGTTCGTCGATCTCGTCGCGCAGCGGGCGAACGTCGTCCTCACGCTGGAGCCGGGGCCGCCGGCCGTCTTCGGGCCGCTCACGATCGTCGGCCTCGATCCCGACGGCGACGGCCCGCGCGCGCAGGAGATCCCCGAGGACGCCGTCCGCCGCGCCGCCGACCTCAAGCCCGGCGCTCCCTTTTCCACGCGCGCCGTCGAGTCCGCGCAGCAGGCGCTGCTCGACCTCGAGATCTTCAGCGTCGTGCAGGTCGTACCGGAGCTGCCGGATCCGCCGCCCGCGTCGCACGTCGTGCCGGTCAAGATCAGCGTGGAGCTCACGAAGCTGCGCCAGGTGCGCTTCGGCGGCGGCCTCGAGTTCGATCAGATCAAGACGGACCTGCACGGCCTCGTCGGCTGGGAGGACCACAACCTGCTCGGCGGGCTTCGCGACTTCACG
>JAYVXL010000617.1:0-4400 GCA_043785185.1 Myxococcales bacterium | reverse complement strand
GCGGCGCGCGCGATGGAGTTCGTTCGCCGCGCGCTGGTCAAGGAGGGGCGCGTGCTCCGCCTCGTCAAGGACGGGACGACGCGCGGGCCTGGCTTTCTCGATGATCACGCGTTCCTCGCGGACGCCGCCCTCGAGCTCTACGAGGCGACGGGCGACGCGTCGCACGCGCTCTTCGCGCGCGAGATCGGCGACGCGATCCTCGCGCACTTCTGGGACGACGCGACCGCGACGCTGTTTTTCACGCCGACGGACGGCGAGCCGCTCATCCACCGCGCAAAGGATCCGTGGGACAACGCGGTGCCGAGCGGCACGTCGATCGCGCTGCTCGTGATGGCGCGCCTCGGCGCGATCCAGGACGAGAAGTACATGCGCGTGGCCGAGCGCGGCACCCTTCGCCTCGCGGCCGCCGCGGCGGAGAACCCGTTCGGGATGGGGCAGACGCTCGCCAACGTCGATCGGCTCGTGCGGGGGACGACGGACGTGGTCTTGATCGGCGATCCCGGGGACGCGCGGACGAAGGCCCTCGCGAGGATCGCGTTCGAGGCCTACCTCCCGAACCGCGTCGTCGCCTGGAGGGAGGGAGCGCCCGTCCTCGCGACGGACAAACCCGAGCGGGCAGAGCCCGTCGCGTACGTTTGCCGCGGGCGGACGTGCGCGGCGCCCGTCAGCGCGCCCGACGCGCTGCGGGCGCTGCTCGAGGAGGCCTGAGCGTCGAAACGATCGCGCGTGAACCGGCGAAGCCGATCGCGATCGCTCACGGATTCAGGCCGGGCCCCCGCCTCCGCCGCGGCGTGCGGAGCGATGGGCGCGGAAGTGCGGGGCGCCGCCCCGATACCCGCCGCCCTGCGGACGCGGCGGGGCTGGCGGCGCAAGCTCGGCCTCGGCGCGGAGCCGCTCGATGATCTCGGTGCTCCGCCCGCGCGCGACGAGGTCGATCTCGAGCGCCTCGATCGCCGGCGCCGCGAGCTCGGTGCGGAGGAAGCGCCCCGCGCGACCGGCGGCGAGGCGCGGCAGGATGGCGACGATGCGACGCAGCCCGTCGGCGATACGCCTTGGCATCGCGATGCGCTCGATGATCGGCTCGAGGAACTCGTACGCCGCCGCGACCGGATCGCGCGCGCCGAGCATCGACTCGGCGAGGGGCTCGTGGAGGAGCGCCGTGAAGAGGACGCCGTCGTCCAGCGGCCCGCCGCGCGCCTTGGTCTTGCGATCGATCGCGTCCATGCGGCGAAAGAAGCGCGCGCCGCCTCCCTCGGTGGCGTCGTCGTCGTCGAGGTACGCGGCGAGCTCCGGCAAGAGCACCGCCATCGCGCCGATCTCCCAGAGCAGCCACATCGAGCGGTGCGCCGCGCCGCCGCGCATGAGGCGAAGGATCTCCTCGAACAGCCGCGGCCGCGCCGCGCGCGCGAGCTCGCCGCGCTGGCCGACCATCGCGTCGTACACGTCCGGCTCGATGCCGAGGTCCAGCCGCGCCGCGAACTTGATCGCGCGAAGGATCCGCACCGGGTCCTCGCGGAAGCGCACGATGGGGTCACCGATCGTGTGGATCGTGCGGCCCTGGATGTGCGCCATGCCGCCGACCCAGTCGAGCACCTGGCGCCGGTCGAGATCGTAAAAGAGCGCGTTGATCGTGAAGTCCCGCCGGAGCGCGTCCTCGTGCGCCTCGCCGAAGACGTTGTCGCTTCGGATGAGGATATCCTCGTCGATCGCCTCGCCGTCTTCCTCGGGCGCCTCGACTTGCGGGCTCCTGCGGAACGTCGCGACCTCGACCACCTTGCCGCCCTGAAAGAGGATGTGCGCGAGGCGAAAGCGCCGCCCGATGACGCGGCAGTTGCGGAAGAGGCTCTTCACGTCCTCCGGGCGCGCGCTCGTCGCGATGTCGAAGTCCTTGGGCTTACTGCCGAGGAGGAGATCGCGCACGCACCCGCCGACGAGGTACGCCTGAAAGCCCGCGCGCTCGAGGCGGCGGACGACCTTCGCGGCGTCGGCGTCGATGAGCGACTCATCGAGCGGCGCGTCGTGCCGGACCATGGTGGTGCCCGCGTGGCGCTCGGCGATCACGCGGGCCGCGTCGAGGACCGGCGGAGCATCCTCCTCCACGCGAAATTGGGGGAGGTCGGGTAGTCCAGGGAGGTCGTCTTTCGGGCGGCGCATGTAAAGTGGCGGAATTGACTGGGAATCGGCCAGGAACTGGACCTCTCCAGGGAGAGCGCGCCTCGCTTTTCTTTCGTGGTGCACTCTACCAGCCGCCGCCGTCTCCCGCAATCCATCAAAAAAACGCCCCGTGCAGGTGAGCCCGCACCGAGGGCATGGGTGATAGACTTGGTCCAAATGGCTCTCGAGCCCGCGCGCCTCGCGGACTTTCAGGTGAACCAATCCATCGGGGCCGGCTCTACAGCCAAGGTCTTCGATGCGGTGCACCTTGCGACGGGGAGGCAGGTGGCGCTGAAGACCCTCGAGCAAGAGGCGGAGCAGTCGGCGGAGCTCCGCGAGCGCCTCGCCCGCGAGGCGTTCATCCTCGCCGGCGTCGAGAGCAAGCACGTCGGTCGCATCCTCGGCTTCGGCTACGACAAGGATTTGCCGTTCCTCGTCCTCGAGCGCCTCCACGGCGAGACGCTCGACGCGCTCATCAAGCGCGAAGGCCAGCTCTCGACGCGGCAGATCGTCCATTGGGTCGAGCAGCTCCTCCTCGGCGTACGCGACTGCCACGCCGCGGGCATCGTCCACCGCGACATCAAGCCGTCGAACGTCTTTTTGCAGGACGAAGGCAACGGCGTCCACGTCGTCAAGCTCATCGACTTCGGCGTGGCCCGCCTGCGCGATCTCACGCAGGCCTCCGGCTCCGGCGGCCTCACGCAGACCAACCACCTGCTCGGAAGCATGGGCTACATGGCGCCCGAGCAGTTCCTCGACCCGAAGAACGCAGGGTCGCAGGCCGATCTCTACGCGGTCGGCGTCGTCATCTTCCGCGTGATCGCCGGACGCCTGCCGTTCGTGCACCGCTCGCTCGAGGTGGTGATCAAGATGAAGTGCGAGGGGGACCCGCCGGCGCTCTCGTCGATGCCGAACGTCGTGTCGATCGGCGCGCTCGACCAGTTCTGCCTACGCGCGCTCGCCCGCGAGCCGGAGAACCGCTTCCAGAGCGCGCGCGAGATGCTCGACGAGTGGTGGAACGTCGTCAGCCACATCGACGAGGAGGCGCCGCTCACGCTCGACGCCAACGCGCTCGACGTCGTCTTCGAGGACGACCCCATCCCCGAGGACGAGCTGCTCCGCACGCTCACCGATATCCTGTCGTCGACGGGCTCGCACGCGCCGGCCACACAACGCGAGCCGGGCGCGCCGAACATGGAGAGCTCCTACGCCAGCTCTTCCAAGACGCTGCCGGACATGATTCACCCCGCGACGCCGACGGGTGAAGACGCGAGCGTCGACCGGGGCAAGACGGCCCCCGGGACCCATTCGGTCAAGCGCCTGCTCGAGGAGGAGACGGCCCTCCAAGGCCGCCCGCCGACGAAGCGCGGAAGCTGACGTCCCAGCTAAAATCAAGCCCGATCACGCGTCACCCTCCGAAGCACGGTTTGTTTCACGAATCGTGCCGTAGCCGTTGACGTCGTCATCCGTGTGATTAGCTTGGCCTTCGACAGCGAGAAGGACGGAGACACAGCTATGGGCAAGATCATCGGCATCGACCTGGGTACGACCAACAGCGTCGTCGCGATCATGGAAGGGCGCGAGCCCAAGGTGATCGTGAACGAAGAGGGGTCACGCATCACCCCGAGCGTGGTCGCATGGGACGACAAGGGCGAGGTCCTCGTCGGTCAAATCGCCAAGCGCCAGGCGGTGACCAACCCGGAGAACACGGTCTACAGCTCCAAGCGCTTCATCGGGCGAAGGTTCGAGGAAGTGCAGGAAGAGACCAAGCGCGTCCCGTACAAGGTCGCCCGCGCCGCCAACGGCGACAGCGGCTTCGACGTGCGCGGCAAGACGCTGAGCCCGCAAGAGGTCGCGGCGAAGGTCCTGCAGAAGCTCAAGAAGGCCGCCGAGGACTACATCGGCGAAAAGGTCTCCGAAGCCGTCATCACCGTCCCGGCCTACTTCAACGACGCGCAGCGCCAAGCGACGAAGGACGCCGGCCGCATCGCCGGCCTCGACGTGAAGCGCATCGTCAACGAGCCCACGGCGGCGGCCCTCGCGTACGGTCTCGACAAGAAGAAGGACGAGATCATCGCCGTCTACGACTTCGGCGGCGGCACGTTCGACATCTCGATCCTCGAGGTCGGCGACAACGTCGTTCAGGTCATGGCGACCAACGGCGACACGCACCTCGGCGGAGACGACGTCGACAACCTGATCATCGACTGGATGATCAGCGAGTTCAAGAAGTCGAACGCCATCGA
>JAYVXL010000616.1:0-4404 GCA_043785185.1 Myxococcales bacterium | reverse complement strand
CCGGAGCCGGTCTCGACGCCGTGATCCTTGGTCGCGATCGTCCCGTGCGAGGCCGGATGCACGCGGCCGAGGGTCACGACAGGGCCCGCGCCGACGTGCGCCCACGCGACCTTGCGGAGGCCGCTCGACCACGACATGCGCGAGATGATCGAGAAGCCCCCCGACTTCAGCGTATTGGCGACGAGGAGGCGATACGACTCGCGCGTCGGGACGGTGACTCGGAAGCTGCCGTCGGCCTGCACCGCTCCGACGAACTGCCGTCCGCTCCGGCTCCTGGCGATCACGACCGCGTTGTCGAGCGCGTACGCCGGCGTGGAGAGCTGCCCGGTGACGGCGCGCGTGGCGGGTCCCGTCGTCGGCGCGTGGGTCGTGTTGCTGCTGCAACCCACGACGAGGCCAAAGGCGGCGAGGGCAGCGAGGGGGGAGAGCGTGACGAACTTCATGGTGGCATCCTCCGGGGGTTCGCGTTCGCAGAGCAGTAGTGCAAGCCGAGGACCAGGGTGCCGCGCTTGGGATCACTCTGAAATTCGCCGGTAGAACCCGGCAACAAGTTGCCGTGGCAACGTTCGCCGGCAGCTTTTTGCCCGCCGCGCAGAGGCCCAGGGGAGCCCAGGGGATGGGGGTGCGCCGTTCATTTCTGCGTCTGGTTCGTCTGGCACCCGAGGGCGACCGAGAGCTTTCCGTTGCGGTCGGCCTGCGCCACCCCGCACGCCGCGCCGCAGAGGGCGATGCGCTGGGGGTGCGCGACGTCGTCGTAGCGCCAGCCGTTGGCCGCGCTGCAGTCGCTGCTGTAGACGAGCGGCGTCTCGTGGCCGGCGCCGGAGGTGAACGCCACGTTGACGCGGCTGGTGTCGAGCTTTTGGCCGGCCGGCGCGGCGGGGAGCGCGAAGTCGCACGAGAGCTTCACCTGGGAGCGGATCGATTCGAGTGCCTTCTGGAGCGCGCCGGTCGTCTCCACCGGATTTGAGACAGGCACCATGAAGGCGGCGCTCGTACCGCCCGCCTTCGCGACGGCGTCGAGCTTCTGGAGGGAGGGGCCGACGCCGACGACGAACGTAGGGATCGACGGCGTGCCCGCCACGGCGGCGGCGGCCGCGGCCGCGACGTGCGCGATGTCGTTGTTCGCGCACCCCGGCGCGAACGTGCCGTTGACCATGAGGCCGGGCTCGCCGTCGGTGACGAGGACCACGACACTCTTCTCGTCCGGCCGCGCCAGGCTCGTCGCCTTCGCGTAGGCGATCGCGCCCTCGAGCGCCGGCAACGTCGGCGTGCCGCCTTGCGGGGCCGCCTGGTCAAGCGCCTGGACGAGCGGTTGGCTTTGCCCGAGCGACGTCATGGGGACGAGCGGCGAGGCGTAAGGCGCCGCGCACGTCGCCGCCAAGTCTCCGGGCGCGGGAAAGAACTGCAGCGAGGCGCTATACCCGCTCGAGGAGGGATCGGCGAAGAAGGCCTTCATGCCGGTGTTGACGGGGATCCACTTCACCTTCGGATCGCCGCCTTCGAGCGGGTCGCCCATGCTCCCGGACTTGTCGTACATGAAGACGAGGTTCACCGCCGGGAGCGACGCGTTCTTGATCGACGTGACGCAGGCGGCGTTGGTCCCGACCGGATCGGTGGAGAACGATCCCGGATCCCCCGCCGCGCCCGGCGCCCCGCCCGTGCCGCTCGTGCCGTTGGTCCCGTCGGAGAAGACGGAGCCGCCGCTACCGCCGCAGGCGAGGAGGCCAGCAGCAAGACACGAGGCGAGGGCGGCAAAGCGGGGCGCGGACATGGTCGTCTCTCCTTGGTTGGGTTTGCGAGCGAGATGAGGCAGCGGACGGCGACGCGTCAGTGCTTCGCGCGGTCGTAGACGAACGCCGGCAGGTCCTCTTCCTCGTGCTGCATGCCGAGGAGCTGCGAGCCGTCGGAGCCGACGACGATGGTGTCGGTGCCCCACTCGTGCACGACGAAGCCCTTGCCCGGGTACTTCGGTCCGCGCGGATCGGCCGCGAGCGGCTTGGTCGCGACGGACTCGTGCTTCGTGTGGTTGGTCTCGATCACCTCGGCCAGGAGCGGCTCGGCGAAGCTCGGGTGACCGAGCAGGCCCATCGCCCGACGGAGCCGCGGCTCGGCGAAGCGACCGAGCGACGCGAAGTGAGCGCGGGCCGCCGGCGCCGACGTGGACGCCGCGAGGCCGCGGAGCGCGGCGGTGTCCGTCCCCTCGAGCTCGGGGGTCACGATCTCGACGCGGATGACCATGACGCGCTTGCTCGACTCCGGCGCCGGTGAGACGTGGAGCGGGATCGACGCGTCGGTCCACGACTGCGGCGCGATGTAGAGGAGGCGCGGGCCGGGCGTCCGGAACCACTGGCGCTTCCAGGTGTTCACCATCGCCGTGGCCTCGTCGTCGTAGAGGCCGCTTCCGTCGAGCGCGGTGCGCACGCTGCGCGCGAGCGCGTCGGCGTAGGTCTCGACGTCCTGGGCTCCGTCGAGGGACGGGACCGCGCCGCTGAGCGCGCCTTTGCCCGCGATACCGCCAGGGGCAGCGGTGAACGCACCCTTCGAGCCGTCGGGCGCGACGTTCAGGAAGAAGACCGCGCCGATCGCGTCGGCGAGCTGGTTGTGGAGCGCGAGCTTGCCCTTCTCCTGGGAGGTGACGCGCACGGGGAGCGAGAAGTTGCCGACGCCGCGGTAGAAGAGGAACTTCTCGAGCTGCCCGCCCTCGGCGCGAACCGGGTTGGCGGCGACCTGACGCGCGAACGACCACGTGAAGCGATCCAGGCTCGCGGCCGGGAGCTTCCCGTCGACGTTGGCGTCGCGCGGAAGGACGTCGAGCGTGCCCCAGTCGAGCAGGCCGTTGTTCGCGCCGACCTTGCCGAGGACGTTCGAACAGACCTTGGCCTTGGACTCCGGCGCGGTCAGCTCGCTCTTGCCCACGAGCGGGTAGGACGTGGCCACTGCCGGGTACCACTGCGTGAGGACGCCGTCGGGGAACTCCACGGACGCGTGCACCTTGAGGGGCTTGTCCGAGTAGAAGTAGGTGACCGGGGTCTCCATCTTCACGCAGTCCCAGCCCTCCCTCGTCTTGAGCGCGATCTTGTCCTTCTCGCACGTCGGCGCGCCGGGGGGAGGCGTCGTCCCCGGAGGGGTCACGCCGCCGCTGCTGCTCGCGCCGCCACCGCTGCTGCCGCCGCCGCCGCCGGCAACGCAGTCCGGGACGGGGGCGTCGTAGAGGCGCGCGGCGACGAGCTTGGAGCCGTCGCCTTTGCACTCGAGGACCGTGGCTTTGCGCGGGAGGCAGAGCGGTGTGCCGTCGCCGTCGCCGGTCTCGCCACCGCCGACGCCGCCGCTGCTCGCGCCGCCGCCCGTGCCCACGCCGCCGCTGCTCGCGCCGCCGCCACCCGTACCGCCACCGCCGCCGCTCGTGCCGGTGCCGTCGCCGGTTCCGCCGCTGCCGCTGCCGCCGCTTGTACCGCCGCCGCCGCTGCTGCTGCTCGTGCCGCCGCTGCTGCTGCTCGTGCCGCCGCCGCTGCTCGTGCCGCCGCCGCCGTGGCCCGTGCCGTCGCCGGTCCCGCTGCTGCCGCCGCCGACCGTGCCGCTGCTCGCGCCGCCGCCGCCGCCGTTGCCACCGACCACGCCGCCGGGGCCGCCGGCTCCGCCGGCTCCGGGGTTACCGTCGGTGGTGCCGCCGCCCGCCGGAGGGGGGCCGACGATGACGCCGCCCGTTCCGCCCGTTCCGTCCGTCGTGCCGCCCAAGCCCGGGGGACCTTGGATGTTGCCGATCGTGCCGACGCCGATGGGTCCGCCGTCGCTGGTCGTGCCGGTCGCGGCGGGGACTGTCGCCCAGCGGAGCGCGCCCGGCCACAAGATGCGCGACTCGACCGACGAGCGGCCCGACGCGCGGAGATCCGTCAGGAAGAGGCGGTAGGTGCGCCCGGTCGGGACCTCGAGGTGAAACTTGCCGGTCGGCGCGATCGCCGCCGAGTAGGTGTGGCCCGCGACGTCCTGCGCGACGATCTTGGGCACGTCGAGCGACGCGAGGGCCGAGAGCGCGAACGTGCCTTCCACCACGCGCGTCGAGGAGGGGTCTTGGTTCGAGCTGCAGCCCGCGGCGCAGGCGAGGAGCGTGAAGAGGGCAGAGCGTGACGGCGAGATGGGCATGGTCGAACCTCCACACGCTTCCAATGCAGACGCGGTGCCAGCGCAAAATGCCTTATTTGATCGAGGATCGTACGCGCGCGCCGCGGCAGAAAGTTGCCGTGGCAACCCCGCGTAGGCGAAGAGCCGCCATTGGTGTCCGCGCGATCCACGCGCGCGGGCGTCGGGCCGCGTCGTGCGGACCGCGCGCGATCCAGCCGCGACGGGCGCGCGCTACTTCGTCTTGATGCCGAGGCGGTTCATCTTGTACGCGAGCGTGCGGCGGGG